>NZ_JAAHHZ010000402.1:0-4363 GCF_010672005.1 Moorena sp. SIO4A5
AGCAATCAGTAGTGGCCAAAGGCCAAGGCTGTTCGCGTAGCGTGGCCAAAGGCCAAGGCTGACGGCTGACGGCTGACGGCTGAGCGCTGAGGGCTGACCACTGAGCGCTGACCGCTGACCGCTGATAGCTTTGGGGGATTGATAGTAAAAGCTGTATCTGCGGTTTTCTGAAAATTGTGCTCAAATTGAAACTGACCTACGATTGAGCTAGCCTCTGAACTGCCATGGAAATTCTAGAAACCGTAACCTTTGATGATGCGTTCGCGAAGCGGCTCCAAAGGAGCATCGCATTCACCGAATCGATAATGACCAAAATGGTAACAGGGGAACTGACATCGCCAGAAATTACCGAAGCGATGCTCCTTTGGAGCCGCTTCGCGAACGCATCCTTAGTCAAAACCAAAAATGGTGCTAGAGGCTTCTTTGTCACCTACCTTACCAGTGACAGCACCTTAGCCGACAATCCCTCACCAGAGGTGATCACAGCTCTAGAGTCATCTCCCGACATCGTAGCGGAACTGTTAGTCAAAAATTTAGCTATGTCAGCGGCAATGGGATTGAACCATCGCCGCAATGGCAAAGAAGACATGGCTCAAGGATCAGACCGAGTGCGATGCTCCGTAGGAGCCGCTCCGCGAACGCGTAGTGCTAATCTCATTAAACAACTAAATATGCCAAGCCTCTTTGACATTGCCCAACAGTTAAGGCAAAGCGCCCTTACTGGAGTTGGCAACTACCAAGAATTTCTGCAGCGCTGGAGATACGATTCTGAGCAAAAACAGGTCATCCATCAAGCTTTATCTGAAATTCTTGACGAATAACCTATACATTTTCAGCAACGTTTGAGGGACATGGCTTATGCTATTGCCTATTGCTAGGATGCCTATTGCCTTTCCCTGACAGAGTGTATATTCACCTATCAAATCGAAATTGTATATCATGGCTAATGATCAAAATTCTTCACTTATCTGACATCCACATGGGTAGTGGCTTCTCCCATGGACGAATCAACCCTGCTACTGGAATCAATACACGTTTAGAAGATTTTGTCAATACCCTAGCTAAATGTATTGACCGAGCTATTACCGAGCCTGTGGATTTAGTGCTTTTTGGCGGTGATGCCTTTCCCGATGCCACACCACCACCCTATGTTCAACAAGCCTTTGCCAATCAATTTCGTCGCTTAGTAGATGCAAACATTCCTACAGTTTTACTAGTAGGAAACCACGACCAACACTCCCAAGGACAAGGAGGTGCTAGCTTATGCATTTACCGCACCTTAGGTGTGCCTGGATTTGTAGTAGGAGATACCATCACCACTCATAAGATTCAAACCGACAATGGTCCAGTACAGGTGATTACTCTACCTTGGCTAACCAACTCCACCCTTCTCAGTCGCCCAGACACCGAAGGTCTAACCCTAGCCGAGGTTAACCAACTCCTGATCTCACGGCTTGAGCCAATCTTAGAAGCAGAAATTCGTAAACTTGACCCAAACCTGCCAACGGTCTTATTAGGTCATTTAATGGCAGACCAAGCTAGATTTGGTGCAGAGCGCTTCCTAGCAGTTGGTAAAGGTTTTACTATTCCGCTCTCGCTACTGACTCGACCCTGCTTTGATTATGTAGCTTTAGGACACATCCACCATCACCAGAATCTCAACCACTCCAATGACCCTCCAGTCATTTACCCTGGCAGTATTGAGCGGGTCGATTTCAGTGAAGAGAAGGAAGACAAAGGTTATGTCATGATTGAGCTGTCCAAAGGTCGCGTTCAGTGGGAATTTTGTCCCTTGTCAGTGCGTCCCTTCCGTACCATTGAGGTCAACCTTGCTGAAGCAGATGATCCCCAAAGTACTTTACTAAACGCTATTGGTAACGAAACTATTAAAGACGCTATAGTCCGGCTGATTTACAAGCTACGTTCTGAGCAGCTCGACCTAATTGACAATACTGCGATACATGAATCCTTGAGGCCAGCCCACCACTATACCATTCGTCCAGAATTAGTCAGCCAGCTAGCCCGTCCCCGCTTGCCGGAACTGGGTATAGGTAACAGTATTGATCCGATGGATGCCTTATCGACATATCTAGAGAATCGGCAAGACCTCAGAGATATTGCTGCAGATATGCTAGAAGCTGCAGAATGTCTATTAGAGAAAAATCGGTAATTGGTAATTAGCTAGTAGCAGGAAAACTACCACCGATGAAGTGGATATCACTGAAGGTTTCGATCGCGTAGCGTGACCGTAGGTCAATCCACAGACGAGCGCCACAATCGAGTGGGTGATCTGGCTGATAGACAATCCGACATGGACCGAGGATTTCTACCTCGTTTCCGTATAGATTGTCGCCACTTCGTTTTACTGAAATCACTGGCTTCCGGTCTTTGGGACTTTTGTGCATATTCGAGCCAATGTGATTACGGTTGACATTGATCTTAGCTAGAGCAGGAGGACGATTTTTAAGCCATTTACCCTTTGGACCACGTCTGCCTCTGGTAATTTGAGGCAGATGGGTGAACTACCCCAACCTACTACGTAGAGGTTGGGGCTTCCAGTTTCACGGAAGAATGCCTTAACTTGGACGGGCGTCCACGTCTTGGTCTTACTTCTTCTCCACTAGCGTTGACCTCCCCCGTCCCAGAGGAGGATAGCATTCTGATACCTTCTGCTCTAATATTCTTAGCGGCATTACCATCTCTGTCATGATGAGTTCCACAACTTGGGCAAGTCCAAGTTCTGACATCTAGTGGCAACTCTTTGATTCGGTAATGACAATTAGAGCAGGTTTTAGAACTGGGGAACCACCGGTCTATCTCAACCAATACCTTCCCTTCTTTTTCACACTTATAAGACAGGAAGTTCACAAAGGTTCCCCAGCTTATATCAGATATTGCTTTAGCTAATTTATGGTTACGAACCATGCCCTTGACATTTAGGTTTTCAACTACTACTACTTGGTTGTTGTCAACTATTTTTCTGGATAGTTTGTGTAGGTAGTCTTGGCGGACATTTCCAATCCGTTCGTATACCTTAGCTACAATCTTTCTGGCTTTTTTCCGTCCATTGCTTCCCTTTTTCTTTCGGGCGGCAATACGCTGTTTTTTGGCTAATTTTCGTTCGTATTTAGCTAGGTGTCTGGGATTACCAAACTTAGAGGTCTTTTTGCCATCGTAAGTGATCGCAAAATCCTTGATACCCAAATCAATACCAATCACCTTCCCGTCGGTGGATGGCTTTATATCGTCCGACTCATACTCCATCAACACAGAAGCGTAATACTTACCAGATGGAGTTTTACTAACTGTGACAGTTTTAATTTCCCCGTCTATTTCTCTGTGAATTTTAGCCTTGATAACACCCAGTTTCCCGGGAAATTTTAAGCAGTAACCTACTTGTTTGACGTATTGTGGATACTGGATTGATTGGCGATGATGAAATGATTTGAACCTAGGATATTTAGCCCTGCCCTGGCCGTAGGCCACGCTTCGCGAACAAAAAAGTTTTGATAGGCACGACTAAGGTTGAGACTTACAGATTGTAAAACCTGAGAATAACAGTCTTTTAGCCAAACAGTTTTTTCATCTTTTTTGAGTTTTGGCAACATAGAATTGAGCGCAGACCGAGACAACCCTTTGCCGGTTTCCTTGTAAGTCTCTATACACTGATTTAATGCATAGTTCCACCACCAACGAGCACAACCAAAATGTTGAGCAAGTATCTGAACTTGCTCCTGCGTGGGGTAAATTCTGACTTTTACGGCTTGATGGTTCACTGTCTTTGCACTCATCCATCGACCTTATATATCATAATATATACTTTGTGGTAAATTATCAAGTTCCGTTAATTCCTTGTTCGCGTAGCGTGGCCTACGGCCAGGGGTCTATCCACCCCCACCCTAAATAGGGATGGGGAATTTCGACCCCTCAAACTCCCCTATTCGTTAAAAAAAATTTTCCAATAAAACTAGTAAGTAGTCGGACAAAAGTTTTGGGTGCTGTATAAAGTTTTGTAAATATCGGCCAAACCTTTTGGGGTAATGGTTACAAGAATTTTACAGTTTTTGAGACAGTACCGTTTATTTATGTCCGACTACATATAACAGAAAAATTTGTGGAATGCCAAATCATGGGGTTATATTAATTAATGCATCAGCCCTCAGCACTCAGAAGATTCCCTGAATAACATTGAGTGTAATTAGGGCTATCATTAGACAAATCAGGTCAGTTGGAATAATTGGTTGGGACTTCCCTAATAGCTAAAAATGGCAATCAGTGCTACTGTAGGATGCCATACTGTTGCGCTAGTTATCCTACATGGTTGAATCAATACCCAAGCAAAACTACCGTGAAGATTCAGGGT
>NZ_JAAHHZ010000403.1:0-4357 GCF_010672005.1 Moorena sp. SIO4A5
AGTATCCATCTTTCCGGTGTATAATGCTGCAATATTTGTGACTAATTCCTTGAACCAGTCCAGATTTTGTAGAGATATTAAATGAGCCGGTTTGGCGAGTAGCTACTCTGCCTGTATAGGTTCCTATTTTCTTACCTTTGGTTACAATTGCTTTTACAATATCTCCCGTTTGAAAACCTTTAATTTCTTTGTACCTGGGCACATAACGAGTCGGGAAACCAAACTTATTCGTTCGACACATCTGACGAGTCCCATGTCCTTTAGCTGTAATCAATAATGGTTGATAGCTTTCGATGTACAAGTGATCAACTTTCCCGACATTAGCGGCATCCAACCAATGGGTTTTAGGTAGATTTTGACGGCAACGATTATACTTAGTTAATCCACCACTACCGGTCTCAATTGGTAAACCAGTTGACTTAAGGGAATTGTATAATTTCCATCTGGTTGAGTTAACCGCTGCTGCATTAGCTAAAGGCTTTTTGCTTTGAGATAAAATCTGCTTTAGTACATTAGGTTTGCCCGACAAAAAATTTTATATATCCTGACTTCCTTTAGCTTTATTACACTTTTTACAAGCAATAGTTAAGTTACTTACTCGGTCAGAGCCTCCTTTAGACTTAGGCTTGATATGCTCTATTTCCAAAGGAATGTCATCCACTCCACAGTAAGCACATTTTCGATTCCACTTTTCAAGTAAATACTCTCGTATTTCGTACCCGTACAACGTGCCTTGCTGATACTCGACACCAGATATTTCGGGATTTTCCATTTTTTGAGTGTCAAAACGGACTAACTCCTGGGAAATGCCTTTGATGGGGCATAATCTGATTAACTTTTTAGTCCAAGTCAAGATATTGTCAACTCGTGACATTAAACTAGGAGCTAGCCAGCCTTCTGAGCGTTTACGATTCAAAAATCTAGGCTGACGGTAACGAGTTTTTCGGTTACGCCTAGAACGTCTTAGCTGCCTACGAGAGGTTAAGGCCTCTCTGATTTGAAAACCCCTGTGAGTTAATTCTGCCCCCCAGATAACTTTACTGCCTTGAATAATAACTATCCCTGTAGTTTTTGCTCCGGGGTCTATTTTGAGTTGATGTTCGTGAGTTACACAGTTTTCAACCTCCTTTTCTTGCATGATTATCGTAAATGGGTATCTTTTTAGAACCTTTGCTTTCCCCTGCTTAAGCAGGATTCTAGCTCTAGCAGGTCGGCAAGGGTCTAGTGTTTTTTTGTTTTTGTCTAGTACGAATACGCGCATAATTACGTTTACTCCTATTGCTAGGGTTAAGTTCGCTTTGCCAATGTTATCAGTCGGTACTTTCCAGATTGCACTTCTTTAACCTGATACAGATGTTTAACAATCCAGTTCTAGAGCTTGGGACTAGCGACGCATCCCAAGGTAGGAATTTAAACACTTACTGATAACGTAGTCTTCAAAGAGACCTAGGCTGGTCAGGTATTGAGGCTACAAGCCCCCGGATTTAATCCGTGGGGTTTGCGCTACTCCCAGGTTCCTGACTCTCAAGCTGCCTCCAAAGCACTCTGCTATTATTCTACACTTAAATCTTTTATAGCAATCCCATTGTCTGCTAAAAACGGGGTAAAAACGACGACAGTATCTCTCAAAACAAGGTGGTATAACGTTTGGAGTAGTTTCTTTCATCTCTGGCCAAAGAGGCGATCGCCTTGAGGTCTAGTTATTACTAGATCAAGCTTTGGGCGCAAAACGCCCAAATAGTTTTTTTAAGTCCCGTTAATTGTTAGGTACCGTTAACGTAACTGCCAAAGGCTATAAATAGTTTAAATGCTGAAAAGCTTACAACCTGACTTGCTTACCTCAAAACAGAGGTAGATTAAAACTCATCCCTGTACCGAATACTGTCCCATCAAAATTAATTCTGGAATTGGACGAAGAACCAAAACTTTGTCCACCATACAAATAAATTTGACTATTGCTAGAAATTTTATAACTGACACGACCAATTAACTGATGATAGTTATCATACCGTGTTGTATAGTCAGATAAAGCAAGTTGGTAATTAAGAGCTGCTTTAAATCGTGGGTAGGGGTAATAGGCTAAAGATGCTCTGAAAACATTACTAATCTTAGAGCGTGTGTCTGGATCAGCAAAACGTAGCGTTAACTTATAGGACGTATCTAAGGCTAAGTTCTTTACTAACCAATCCCGTCTGCTGAGTCTAAAATACAGAGAATTATAATGAGCGAAGCGATCGCCTCCCTCTTGCTTGAATAACTGTTGATTGCTCCATCCTAACTCCCCATAGGTTCTTTTCAATAGCTTCTGACGAACTCCCAGCTTAACTTTCAGTTGATTATAATCAAGTTGGGATCTATCGCCATAACGCACCAGATTACCACTTACCGACGTTATGAGCTTAGTGTCAGGTCCGAGGGATGGTACAGCTAATAGGGTTACTCCTGGTCTCAACAAACCATCATCAACTGGATCGACTCCAGCGAAAATATTATCGCTTCTGAAATAACTTACTCTACCCTGTAAATATACTGTAGGTTTACGTGGAGTTGGTGGTTTTTCTTGGAGCCGCAAACGGAGCACCCCCAATTCCGGGTCTCCATCATTAGGGTTGGAATCTGAGTTTGAAGTATTATCTCCAGAAGCAGGTTTAGCTTGAGATGTCTGCGACCTGTCAACTACCTTAGTTGAGCTAGAACCCGATGAGCGCTCACTAACAACAAAGGAAGATAGTACTTCTCCACTACTCCCGATTTTAACTTTATATAAATTAGGAGTACAATGCTGTTTTTCATGATCAGTATTACCTTGGTTTTCTGTACCACTAAAAACTAAACTGACTGCTGGCTGATGGGAAATACTGTCTATGGGGTGACATCCAGACCAAGCTGGTTTACTGATTGTCAGTGTACTTAATAAAATTAGATGTCCCAAAGTGGCTAAATAGGGGGTTTTTATCTGGTGCGGGTAAGCCTGATCATCCTCAGAGTTATCGTGATTATTTTTATTTTTTAAAATCATATTTAATTAAAAATTAATTATTAATTTACTAAATCTTTATTTAGGGTTAGGAGTATTAACACTAATTTATTTGTGTCAAAGTATAAAAATAAATTCTAAAGTTCAATCCTGACGTTGTAAGACTCATTTATATAGAATAATCATTGCTAAGCTTTGAGCAATATAATTGATAGATTTACTTGGTAAGTAAACAGGGTCACAAAGAAGGATGGGAGAGGATTTTTGTGTTTTTATCTAGACTAAAAAATAGACAAATTAAATGGGCAACAGCTTCCCAAAATGGATCAATGTAGGTAGGGGATTTTTCTCCCAGCTAATAATTACTAACCACCAGCGGTGTTTTCAGGATTGACCAAGCTGTATTTCCGATTACTCTGAGTAAAAAATATCCTGATTTGACTTAGAGCCTACAGAATCTCGTATAGGAGAGTTTTGTACCTACTCTTCGAGAAGGCAACGCCAACGCTCCTACACCAGATTTTGGATCGGTGGAGACAGACCCTAGGTATATTTCGTGGAATGGCATTATCCTTGCATCAAAAATCCACAATTTAATAACTCTCAACATTGGAGTTGCCCCGTGTTTCGCAAGACAGTCCTAGTACTTTCCATTTCTCTATGGAGCGTTAATTCACTAATTTTTTCTAAATCAGTCAGTGCCGAAATTCCCTTAACTCGTGCTGTGGTAGAGAAGCTACGTAACCGAGTGCAATTGATTCCTAAAAATGAGTCAGCTCGACCAGCCCGTCGATCTGATGCCATGACGATAGGAGATGCACTGGTAACAGCTCGCTCCTCCATGGCTCAACTGCGCTTCAATGATGGTTCCCTAGCCCGACAGGGAGAGTTAGCTGTCTTTCGATTTTTACCTAGCAGTCGTACCTTTGAGCTATCCCATGGCACACTGCTGCTGTTAATTCCTCCAGATCGGGGTAAAACTCGAGTGCGTACACCCAATGCCGTGGCTGGGATTAGGGGGTCAGCTCTATTCATCCGATATATCTCTGAGACCGATACAACAATTGTTGGAGCTCTGACCAATAGCGGTATTGTGGTCTATAATCGCACTCGTTCTCAAGGTCAGGAATTAAAAGCTGGGCAGATCTTGGTTATGATCGAGGATCAAATTGAGCAGGTTTATGAATTTGACCTCAAAGAGTTTTATGAAACCAGTGAATTAGTAAAAGGGCTGAATTTGACCCAGACAGAAGCGGCGGATAGTCCAGATCAAGCTTTGGATTTAGTGCGAGGGGAAATTGCAGATGCTCTAGAGGCGCAAGTTCCTATTATTGGCAACAACATAATTGTTAATCCTACTTTCATTCGTCTTCGGGGGAG
>NZ_JAAHHZ010000404.1:0-4354 GCF_010672005.1 Moorena sp. SIO4A5
GCTAATTCCCGGCTATCTTCATTAGAAACCGTATACAGAACCCGATTCATGGTAAAATCTAGATCGAAATGAGCGAGGTTTCCCCACTGGTCTTTTGTTTGTAGGTGAAGGGTTTGTTCTCCATCTACCAATGCAGTACCATTGATTTGCTCTAGCAGAGGCCGATTTAGAGAGAAACTACCGTCTGGGTTGACCGTATACGTGATATCGGTGAAATTTTCATCATCCAAGCTCCCATAAAGCCTCGTTACCTGGCTCGCATCAGTAACAACTCCGCTTATAGAAGGATCTGCTGTAATGCGATCACTATTGGTTCCACCATCATTAGTAGTATCGTTACTCAGATCTGCTGAGAGTAATGGTGCTTCATAGTCATCGTTCCTAAACAGCGTTCTTAAAACCTTTCTGGCATCTCTTGTTGTAACTCTTCCATCTCCATTCACATCAAGGGGATCTCCAGACTCCACTTTAGTTCCACTGGCGCGAACGATCAGAGCTAGATCGTCGGTATCTAAATCGCCATCGCTGTCTGCATCACCTGTTAGAGGATCTTTGTAATTTGAGCGATATTCTACCAGGCGCGCGTTCCAATGAGCAGGTAAACTGCCCTTGGGTCGCGCCTGAGGATCGTTTTGATGGTGCCCAGTGATGATATCTATGCCATCAGTGTTTGCTATTGTCTCAATCGTGTCACTGTTTAGGACACTATAGCTGATCAATTCTGGATCTTGAAGCCAAACAGCCTTCTGATCGAGTGAGATGGACTCCAGGTCAAAAGTTTGAGCCCCGATAAGCCCAAGTCGATCTGGTTCTAAATTCAGGTTTTCAACTCCAGGTAGAAGACCATTTTCTTCTCTGAAGAGACCGTCATTTGAACCAAATGGGGCGGATTCTTGAAAAATTGTCGGATCTTCCATTATTTTTTCCTTAAATAAAAAAAAGAAAAAGAAGCAGTAGAAGTGGCTAATACCCTTTACTAAGGCAGCTGGCAATTAGTTGCCTGTAACCCCATGTTTGGATGTCCTTGAGGTGGACAGTAAACAACAGATTCTTTCATAAAGCTCACCTGGTATACATTCGGCATCAAGCCATTCCATCAAGTTATAGACGGTCGAGATAATGGCAACCTGATGTATTTGATCGCCTATGATTCGATAGTATGGAAAGCAACCAAGAATTAAAATCCCAAAAATTCAGCTCTTTTAACGGTCAATTCATATGAACTTTATGAATAATCCTGTAAGCATTCAGCGGTCAGTGGTCAGTGGTCAGCAGTCAGTGGTCAGCGGTCAGTGGTCAGCGGTCAGTGGTCAGCCGTGAGCTAAAAGCTCACGCTACGCGAACAGCGGTCAGCTTATTTTATTCAAAAGTACCGATCTAGTAGCGTGGCACAGGCTTTGGCCTTTGGCCACGCTGTGCGAACGACGCTGGGAGGTAAGGCATAAGCTGATACGCGACACCCTAATAGCTGATACGCGACACGCTGATAGCTGTTGGCGTAGCCTGCGCGTAGCGCATATGCTTACATAATCCTCATGAATGGGATAATAGGGACAGTCAGTCAAGGGAGTTGCTAGTCATGAACCCCACTCAGAACTCAGGATGCCCGATCCAGCAGTTACGACTTACACACCCAGACATGTCATACTACATCCGGGTTAAAAAACCCTGGAAAACCCAATCCTTGAGGTGCTCCCGAAAGTTTTTGTAGCCGGGACTTTCAGTCCTCTGGGCTTAAAAGGAGCTATAGGGTTTATCATACTTATGAGGTATATTCAATGTCTTGATGCCGTCGCTCATGGTCAAGGTTGCTGTGTGGGTCACCTGGGTCAGCACCTGTCTTGATGCAGTCGCTGATGGGGGAAACCCCCTTTGGCGGCGCTGCCTCCCTTTGACCGCACTGGCTCCCTTTGACCGCGCTGCATCGCTACTCCCTACTCCCTACTGCCATTAACCCAGGACTTTGTACCTCACCCAATTGAGTACTGCTATATAATAAATAGGGGCAGTCAGTCCTGACTTTTCAGGGCTTCTGGGGAAAACACCATCAAATAAGGGTTTCAGCTCAACATCTTATTATCAAAAAACTAGGCTTAATGATCATGGCTAACGCTATAATAGCGATGCAGCCAAGCCAAAGGGGGTTTCTCCCACTCGCGCTTGGGATCAAGACAAGGCTTGGCGGATTCAGAAATGAGCGCGATCCTAAGCATTGAGCCGCTACGGGAACGGGTTGAAGAAAAAAGATCCCGTCAAAAGTCAGCAGTCAGTCAAGGGAGTTGTCATGAACCCCACACAGAAATCAGGATGCCCGATCGAGCAGTTAGGACTTACGCACCCAGAGGTTTCATACCACATCCGGGTTAAAAAACCCCTGGAAAACCCAGTCCTTGAGGTGCTCCCAAAAGTTTATTTAGCCGCGAGTTTCAGTTTTTTGGGCTTAACAGCAGCTATAAAAGGGGATTTGGTATAAAACATCTGTAATTCCCCCTTCCCTGTTCCGTGTTCCTCATTGACATTCATCATGGATATTGACAAATTCCTAACCCAATTAAATAATTTGCTGATTGGCAAGGGAGAAAAAGAGCTGTCTCCTCGTGATCAGAAGATAATCCAAGACTCTTGGGCAGGTCAAACCTACGAAGACATGAATATTCCTGGATACACCATCGATTATATTAAGAAGATCGCTGCTCCTGCCTTATGGAAGAAACTGTCAGACCTAACAGGACAACGTGTCACCAAAAAAAATCTTCGGCTAGTTCTTGAGTCAGTCCCAAAACCGTCAACCTCTATTCCTGAGCCGACCCAGAGTAGTCCCCTCTTCAAACTCGATTTAAGTGACGCACCCTATGTATCGGATTTCTACGGACGCACCAACGAACTGGCTCAGCTAGAGCAATGGATTGTCACAGATAACTGTCCATTGGTGGCTCTTTTGGGCATTACTGGCATTGGCAAAACTGCCTTGTCAGCGAAGCTAGTTGAACAGATTAAGGATCAGTTTGAGTATGTGATTTGGCGTACCCTCAACCATACTCCATCTGTTGAAGAACTTCTGAGTGACCTGATCCAATTCTTGTCCAACCATCAGGAAAACCCTTCATCAACAACTCTAGATAACCTGGTATCGCGACTAATGTATTACCTAAACCAGCATCGTTGTTTGGTAGTGCTTGATCAAGTAGAAGCGATCATGGATGCTGGTCAATCCTCTGGAATTTACAAAGAGGGCTACCAGGGGTATGGAAATTTACTGCAATCTATTGGGTACAAACGCCATCAAAGCTGCTTGTTGTTGACCAGTCAAGAACCTCCCCAGGAAGTTAAGGAACTAGTAATCAGGGCAGGAAGAATTCGGGAATTCCAACTCAAAGGCTTGAGAAAGGAAGAAGCCAAAGCACTCTTGTCAAACTACGGTCTTTCTAAATCTGTGCATGGAGTGGGACAACTAATTGATAGGTACAAAGGTCATCCCTTAGCCTTAAAGATTGCGGTTAGGACGATCCAAAACTGCCATAATGGTAAAATTTCGGATTTTCTCAAAGGGTCATTATTTATTGGTGATGTTTTGCTCAGTCTCCTCGACCAGCAATTTTCTCACTTATCAGATTTTGATCAAGAGCTAATGAACTATTTAGCCATGGCTACCGAGCCAGTCTCAACTCAACACTTGCTAGCTGAATTTTCTTCATATCCCAACAGAGCGACTTCAGAAATAAAGACATCTCTAAATAATTTGTTACAACGTTCACTTATTGAAAAAAATTATCAGGATATGGGGGAAGTCTTCTTTACCCTAGATCCTGTAATTAAAAAGTATCTTAACAAACGTTTGTACCAGGGTGGCTGATTTAAGTAACTATGATTCAGATCGGACAGGAAATACACAATCGTTATAAAGTTATTAAAAAGTTAGGTAGCGGTAACTTTAGTCAAACCTTTGAGGTAGAAGATTTGCTTGGTATTAACTCAAGTAACTTAGGCAAAAGGAAAGTGCTGAAAGTCCTGAAATTAAGTTACTATAGCAATTCAAAGATGAGAGAAAAAGTCGTTGAGCTGTTTCAGCGAGAAGTAGAAGTGTTGAAGCAGCTCAATCATCCAGGAATTCCCCGAGTTGAGCCAGATAGCTACTTCCGTTTTGTGCCTAATAAAAATAACCAAGACGACTTCTTACACTGCTTGGTGATGGAGAAGATTGATGGACTAACGTTGGAAGAGTGGCTGGGACAGAACAATCAACTAATTACTGAAGCACAGGCAATTGACTGGCTAAAACAACTGATAGTAATACTTAATGAAATCCATCCCAAGTATTTACATAGGGATATTAAACCTGATAACATCATGGTCA
>NZ_JAAHHZ010000405.1:0-4325 GCF_010672005.1 Moorena sp. SIO4A5
ATTGGCAATATATTAGCAATTTTTAGGAAAGAATTACAGGGATATTTTGCTTCACCATTCGCTTATGTTATCGCCGGTGTATTTTGGTGGCTGTCTGGCTCCTTTTTTGTAGAAATTCTTTTGGATCAAGAGGGTATTATTAACCAAGTTGCAACGGCAGAACAATTGGGTTTACCGATACCACCAGTGGATGTTGCTTATGTATTTTTGCGTCAATTCTTGGAAGTGATGGGTTCACTGTCGTTATTTGTGTTGCCAATTATGTCGATGGGACTCTATGCTGAGGAACGCAAACGCAGGACTTTGGAGCTTTTGGCAACTTCTCCACTAACGAATTGGGCTGTAGCCGTAGGTAAACTCTTGGGAGTGGTGACATTTTATAGCTTTATGGTGCTACCCTTACTTGCCTATGAAGCGATCGCATTTAGTGCTACAGATCCCCCGGTTCAACCTGTCCTACCGTTACTCGCCCACGCCGGATTAATTTTACTGGCAGCATCGGTGCTTTCTCTGGGGATGTTCATTTCTTCCCTAACTGATAGCTCAATTTTGTCAGCAATCCTCACCTTTGCTGTGGTTTTGGGACTTTGGGTTATTGATTTGATTGCTAAAAATGTTAGTGGACCCCTTGGAGAAGCCTTAGGTCATTTATCGTTGTTGGAAAATTATAAAAATCTGATTCAGGGTGTTTTGGATACTAGTAGTATAATTCTGTTTTTGAGTTATATCTTTATCGGTATTTTTCTAACTGCTCAGTCTATTGATGCATTAAGATTTCAGCGTTCTTAGTATGTAAGCATATGCTGAATGCTGATAGCTGAATGCTGATAGCTGATAACTGATAGCTGAATGCTTTCCTCAAAACCTGGCAATTTCTTAAAGCAATTTCTGACATCGAACTGAGGTGAGTGATTGTCAGTTAAACAACACCAGACAAAACTGAGACAAAAACTGAGACATTTTGCTCTTGTCTTCCCAGTAGTCTGAGATTAGAGAAAGTTCAGGGATATGTAGCTATTGACCTAACACCCCTGACTGGTTGTATCCTGTCCGGTGCTGGGTGATAGTCTTCTTTAGCCCAAATCTGGACAGTTTTCTAGTTTAGAGACAGACAGATTAGATACAGACATATACAGAAATTCTGTGTATAAGAAAACTGCTGTTTTCTGTGTCACTATCCCCAAAGGAGTAGATTATGAGCTTTCACACTGGAGAGATTGCTGTTCAAACTCGGGCTGGGGTAACCGAAGAAGCTGAGAAACTCAGCTCGATGATTACTCCCGTGATCAAACCTGCTGCTCAGATGCTCCTGACAACTCAACAATTAGCGATCGCTAGTAGTGTGGATACCAATGGCTTAGTTTGGGCATCATTGCTGACTGGTCAACCTGGTTTTGTCCGAGTTTTCGATAATCAAACTGTCGAGATTAACTGTATCCCTATCGATGGGGATCCCTTGTACGAAAACTTGGTGCAAAATGGAGTACTGGGACTTCTGGTGATTGACCTGACTACCCGTAAACGCTTGCGGATGAATGGCTTGGCTAGAGTAGAAGGCAAAGGGCAGATTGTGATGCAGACCACTGAGGTATTTTTCAACTGTCCCAAATACATCCAGCTGCGTCATCTAGAGACTGATACCCCTGAGTCAAGGGAGCCTGAAATTCGCAGCTTTGAGGCTTTGACCACAACCGAGCAAGACTGGATTACCCAATCTGATACCTTTTTCATTGCCAGTTTTAATCCAGAAACTGGGGCAGATGCCTCTCATCGGGGTGGATATCCAGGATTTATCCAGGTGATCAGTGATAATCAGCTAGTGTTTCCTGATTATGCTGGCAATAATATGTTTCAAACCCTAGGTAACCTGACAGTGAATCCCCATGCTGGTCTGCTGTTCATCGATTTTGAGCGAGGTAATACCTTACAACTAACAGGAATAGCTGAGGTGATTTGGGATCAGTCACGATTCACTACCGTTCCAGGAGCACAACGGTTAGTGGAGTTTCATATTGAGCAGGTCTTAGATACAACTAATGCTAGCCCTATACGCTGGCGCTTTGGAGAGTATTCTCCCGCTAATCCTGCTGTTAAGAAGGAGAGTCTTACTACTTAACTCTTATTCCTTTTGTTTTGAGAGTGATTAGTCTAATTAGTGGATTATAAGTATAAACACGTCGAAAACTAAGTGTAATCACTGAGGCATTAGGATCTAGTGGTTGTTTTAAGGTGATAGAACCTTTAGTTGGTATCCTAGAAGGCATCACTGTTCCATCCCAACTAGAGCCTGAATAACCTCTATAATTATTTCCTAAATTATCAACGGCGATAAAATCGGAAAATCGGCTATCTTTATTAGTGTAATTATAAGCTTTAAAATAAATTTTTAATTGGCCATTTTTCCACTTTTCTATTTTATCGACGACGAAGCGAGCGCCATTAACTTGTGGGGATGACCAATAATTTCTAAAAACTTGAGGAATTTGGCTTTTCCATTCAGCAATTAATCGTTGTGCTTCTTGATAAGATGGCGTAGCGTTATGAATCCGTTTGGCGATGGATATTGCTTGACTATACTGTCGCTGATTAGCATAGTGATTTGCCTTGAGGATCAGGTTTTCTCCTTGTATTTCTAATTCAGCAGCTAGTCTTTCTAATTCAGCAGCTTTTAGTTTGGTTTCAGCAGCATTAATAATTTGGATTGCTTGCTGCTGGAAACGTTCAGCGTTAACCTGTGCTGCCATTGCTTTGGCTTGTTGCCATTTATGTTTCTTTAGGTCTTGTTGAGCTTTTTGAATTAAATTTTGATCACTTTGCCATTCTTTCCATTGAGTAATTAACGTTTGTGCTTCTTGGTAACTATTACTCTCAGTCGGTATTTTTTTAGCTTCAGTAATTGCTTTATAGATAAGTTGGGGATTGTCTACTAGTTTAGTTGCTTTATTTAGTTGTGCGACAGAACAGTCATTTAAGAGGCATATCGATTTTTCATTGATGCTCAAAAAATCTGGAACATCTTGAGCTAAGTTAATACATTTTTCATAGTCTCCATCGCTCAAGTGCTGTTGGATTTTACTTACTAATAGTTGCTCAACTTGGTTTAATCCATAGGTAACACCTAATCCTAAACTGATTACAGTAACTATAGCATACTTTAGTCGTTTATTCAGGTTATTTACTTTGAGTTTATTGCTAAACTCTGCTAGTAGTTTTCTTTGAATTGGCTCTGGTGATGGAACCGATTTAAAAATACGTTCTAGATTGGTAAGACGCTTTTTAGGGTCCGGTTCTACCATTTTGTCTAGGTAGTTAAGAAATTCTTTGCTATAACCTGAAGCTAAATGCTTGAATTTTATACGATGATTGCTTAAATCAATTAAATTACTAATTTCTGCCGTTTTAATTCCGGTAACCAAACAAACAAGTGTCACTCCTAAACTATAAATATCTGATGCTTTATTGAGGGTGTGATTATATAATTGTTCTGGTGGCATAAATCCAGCTGTGCCAGCCATCGTAGTACTTCCATTAATTGAACCATAGGCAAGTTTTGCTAACCCAAAATCAATTAAGTAAACCCGCATTTTGTAATCTAACAAAACATTTTCTGGTTTAATGTCTCGGTGAATTATCGGATTATAAAAATGTTGTATATAATCCAAAATTTCGAGCATTTGAACGGCAATTTGCTGGATTTGCTCTGGTGTAAAGCTTGGGTATGCAGACAAAGGTTGAGCGTTTTTGTACTCCTGTACCAAACAAACACCACCCTCAGGAGCAAAGGAGTCAAGATAGCGAGGAATCCTAGGATGGTGTAACTGTTTTAGTACCTTAATCTCACTTTCAATGGATTGGTAACCATGCCAGCTACTGTTATATTGAGCAAATTGAAACAGCTTGATTACAACTTTTTGCTTAGTTTTAAGATGGATGGCTTGATAAGTTACTCGACCACTGTGATAGTTGTGACCTAATTGTTTTTTGACTTGGTAGCCATAGTTATAAAAATCAGGAAATTCACTCATCGAATGTAGGTTTGTGCATCAGTTACAAAATGTATACGCTTTATATTACTCCAACTTCAACAAAAGAATAACGGATTGAGTTTTAAGTAATTGAAAGCCCAAGTCTATGTAGAGTTTGGGTTGATAGTGACCTGAAAGCTAGAGCTGGTAAGTATTGTGGATCACTTGTGGCCCCCAGGAAGTTTATACAAACTTTATATTCAACCAAAGCCTTTATACAAAGTTTACAAAAAAACTATGAAGGATAATCTTTTTATGGATAAAAATAGTGTAAACTTATCCACCAATTTATTCACAAAA
>NZ_JAAHHZ010000406.1:0-4322 GCF_010672005.1 Moorena sp. SIO4A5
CCAGATCCTGAAAAAAGGTAATTTAATCCAACCAGTGTCTTGATGCAAAGCGCTAGTGGTTTCCCCCATGAGCGACTGCATCGCTTCTGGCTTCTGCCTTGCTCTTAGGCATTTTAAATGCCTAAGAGCTTAACGGGAGCTAAAATCACTACCTGTGTACCACTACCGGATTTTGAAGCGATCGCCTGTCAATAGGAATCAACTTTTTGTAAATGTAAAGTTTTATTAATACATTCACCATTTCTGCGTTCTAAGTTATTGTTTACAATATAAATGAACTAGAGAAAAGCTAACTTTAAATTCATGTAACTTATAGTCTTGAGGGCTAAACCAGTCTTTATTTGTCTTTATAAAATCATTATCTAAACCATCAAAAATTATAACGGCTTCAATATCACTTTTATTTTTTGTATTCAAAATAGTTTTGTTTTGATATAATCCAAGAACGCTTTCCGGGTTGAGAAATTCCCAAATTTTTTCACTTTCTTTTAGTGTATCTGAATAAAAATTAGTCTTTTCTAACCCATAGGTTGCTATTAAAAACTTGTCTCTGTTAATAACGTGTTTAAGCACTGTTGGTAAACTTCCTGCAAGTACTTCATAACGCACGCGCGGATTAGCAACTATTAAAAGTTTGTCATTATTAGGAGTGCATAATTCAACTTGTTTCAAGAAATTATTCATGTACTTACTATCCTTTGCTTGTAGAGAGTACATATTCCAAACTAAGGGAACTCTATTTAACAGAATCACAACTAATATGGCTACTAGGGAAAGACTTAACCATTGAGAATAACGAGCAATATAAGACAAAACTTTTGCCAGAAAAAGGCAAGCTACTACAATGGCAGGAAATAAATAATAACCAGGATTTATTCCAGATTTAGAATAGAGCAAAATGTGAGGAGCTGCCGAAACCAATAGGAGTATCAAAAAAGGGGCAAACTCCCTGAGTGTAATTAAAATTGAATCTCGATTTAATTTGGTCAAAATTAGGGATAATCCTAAACCAATAAAAGCGATGACTAAATGGCTCTCTGTAAAAAAAACCTTGCTGGTTGATAAAATTGAATAAAATTTAAAGCTACTTTCATCTACTCCTGCATATCCCATCCCAGCAGTTCCCAAATAGAAAAGAATATAATAAATTTCTAAGACAAATGTAGAAGCTATAAATAGTAAAGGAAATTTATTATGCTTGATAGTTTGCCAAAGGGAATGTTGTCTTTCATATTTATATAAAAAAAGTTTACCAACCATTAATGTAGGAATAAAAATAATAAAAGATTCTTTACAAAGAGACATAACAATAGTCAATATAACAAAGACTACATTAGTAAATGCTTCATTATATTTCTCTTTACAACTTAGTCCCAAAAATACTAGTGATACCGATAGAAAAAACATTGCATAAGCCTCTGGAAGTGTTGGCCTTGTCCATATGTCGGATTGCCTTCCTAGCAAAGTTGATATCGAAAAAACAAATGCAATTAACAATGAAAAGTTCAATAATCTCCCAAATAGAAAAATAAAAAAAGTGGTCAAAGTTGCTAAGAGAGTAATATACGAATACCATAAGGTTGAATTAACTCCAAATAGTTTGGTTACCGTGACTAAATGAATGATATAAAAAGGCCTAAACCTATTTAAGCTTTTATCAATATTTATCCAAGTAGATACAGTTTCAAAAAATCCTTTAGTGCTTAAATCGTAAGAGACTTGAGGGATAAGATGATCGTCAATAAAATAACGAAAACCAGAGGTAATTAGTCCGGTTTGATAGGCTATACTAAAAAAAGTAATTAGCATCAATGCTAATACAATAAAATTGCTTAATAGTTTGCGGTTATTTAGAGTTTTAAACATAATTTAAACATAAACTGTATTAGTTCAACTTTAAAAGGTCTACAGCCATCTTCTTACTGTGAAGTGGTTTCAATACTCTAATACACGAGCTGACTTTTCACGGCATCTCTGACAATCCCTTCAGTCAAAGATTTCCCCCAAGGCTGATTCTCAATAATCTTAATTTCTAAGCATTTAGCCGTCAGCTATCAGCTATCAGCTAATGCGCTACGCGCACGCTGTCTTGATGCAGTCGCTCATGGGGGAAACCACGGCAGTCGCTCATGGGGGGAACCCCCAAGACCGCGCTGCCTCCCCAAGACCGCGCTGCATCGCTACTTGAGGTGCTTTTGAAGAAAACAGGTAAGCATTGGAATAATGCTGAGTTACTTCAGCTGACGGCACCTCAAGTAGCGTGAGCTTTTAGCTGACGGCTGACGGCTGACGGCTGAATACTTACTGTGAAATTAAAGGGAAGAGGAAACAGTCTGAAAAGTTAAGACATCTTGATTATAGTGACGGCGAAGTAACCAGCGTAAAGTAGGCTGGCTATCTTTGCTTGAATGGGGTTTTGGGTCTGTTGGTGCATTGGCAATGCCCACGAGTTACCGAGAAAACCAAAGTCTCCATAAATGTGAGAGTCTCTGACCGAATCCAGAATTGCAACGACTGCTAGCCTTTCATCGGTGTTAGCCAAGAATATACTATAAGCAATGGGAACAGAAGTGTTGAATCCAGTAATAAAAGTTTACAAAAATCCCTGATGTCTGTCTATCGTTATTATCAAGCACGGTATTATCAAGCACGGTATATTGTACTCTAGCAATCCTAAGTCATTTGTGGCTCTCCTAGACTAAGTAGGATCAATTACTAAAAAAGATGCCAATCTAAAAAAACTTTTTGGCGTTCCTGAATGGGGGTATGATTCCAGAAACGGGCGATCGCTAATTCCCAAATTACCCATAGTACTACATCATTTAAGCGAAACGGGAGGCATTGCTGCGGGGGGAGTTTCTCTCGTGGGAGCGATCCCCTAAACATAACGACATAATAGCTGCTAACTAGAGCAATCATTATACCTGATTTTTGCTTTAATAATTGTCTAAGTACCGCTATGTAAAGTTTTATTACAATCTGAAATATTTTTAGTGCTAACCTTTTAACATCTTCATATTAATACCGTTTTAAGGGTCTTTTTATCAATGGTTATTGAGGGTGATGAAAAATAAATTAATCAATTACCATATTTCTAATATTTGCTTGTTACTACTATCTCTGTTTTGCGTAGCATTACACTCATCTTTTGGTCGGCCAATTTGGATTGATGAGTTTTTACATTTTGCTTTCGGCAGCTATGAGACAACGGCTGAAGCTTGGAACGCTATCAGTCAGTCTATTCTAACGATTAATCATGGACAGACAGGCATTTATATGCTTATTAACTACTGGTTAATGCAGCTCTTTGGTGCTAACATCTTTTGGCTAAGATTTCCCAGTATTTTCTCTGGTTTGGTCTTGTTTTTAGCAGCAATTTATCTGTTCCGTCTTTGGGGCATGCCCTTTCTATGGCAAGTGATTGGTATTCTTGCTCTTTTTGATCAAACTCAGCTAATGTATTTTGTGGGTGAAGCCCGCCCTTATATGCCTTTAGTAACTGCTACGGTTTGTACCTTGGCCTATTACAGTACCCCTTTGCCCCAAAGAACCCGTCCTATTTTTACACTTTTTGGATTATTTTCTATTTTAATGGGCGTACTATTCCACCCTTACTTTTCTGTTTATTGGTTAGCAATTATTGTATTTACATACTTGCAAAAATTAATTCAAACTGGCAAAAAAATTTCCATTAACTCTGTCATTAAACATACGAATATTCCTCTTTGTGTCCTCGGCACAATAGTCTATTTTACTTTGGGATTATTAACTTGGTTACGAGGGCAGCCAGAGTTTACATTCGATCCTTTTTATTGGAGCAAAAAGGATGAGTTAATCACCACTTTTATAGGCTTCAGTCATTTTGAATTCTTACAAAAATTTTTAGAACCATTGCTTATTACCATTTTCGTAATTTTCTCAATTATTATAGTTTATCAAAAACTTAGGAAAGTTTATCTTAAAGAGCTCATCAGTCCTGTTTTTATAATAATTATAGCCTTGGGAATATCTATATTTTTCTCTTATGTCTCTTTTCGGAGTAACTATTGGATTCTACCAAGACAATGGGTAGCTTCAATCTCACTTGTTCCTTTGGCTTTTGTTTGGATTGGGTATATAATTTCACGACTTTTTTATAAAGTTCATATAATTCTAGCTTTTTCATGGATAATGCTTTGTTTTACTCCTATAGTGATTAAATTTCATGAAGTAGCTATTGATAATTATCAAGATATTAGAGAAAGGTTGGCTCAAATTTCGGTAATCTCAAAAGAATCTCAAGATTCGTTTGAGTATTTAGAGTCTATAGAATATTTTGAAAG
>NZ_JAAHHZ010000407.1:0-4298 GCF_010672005.1 Moorena sp. SIO4A5
TCTGTTGATATAGTAACGGTGCAGAAGTTGGCGGGTCATGGGTCGCCGGTGACGACTGCTAAATATGACAGGCGCGGGGAGGAGGCGAAGCGGAGAGCGGTGCAGAATTTGGGATTTTAGGGGCGATCGCCCTATTGTAAGGTAATGGGGGTGCGGTTGAGTGAGAACGGAATGCAGCGGGTTTATTTTGCACTGTTGCCTGTGATCATTGGGCATCGGGTAAATGTAACGGCTCGCAAACAGTAAGCTATAAACTCATTATTTGCGAGCCGCTACATTTAACGTTGCTGAATGGAGTAAGGAAGGCTGAGGTCACCAGAACGAACACTATAGACTTGATAAACACCAAGTAACGGTCTTTCTGAATCAGAAGTATTAACTTCCATGTAGGCAGTTACGCCATCAAATTTAAACTTGATGTTGTGATTAACTCTTTCAGCAGGGACTAAAATCTTGAGGGAATTGTTTTTGGAAACAACACAAAACCCTGGAGAATCCATATACATTTGCATGCCTGGGTTAGTAGGCGGAAGGACTACGCTGTCATCTTCTTTCTCAAACTCTTTTACGGACAAACCACCTGGAACTCGTTCATCTGGAGTTAAGACAACCCAGTGAGTGTGAAAAATCTTACCATCATCACCATAGTTATTATTGTTATCCTCATCCCACAAGGGAGTATCATCGAAATCGGGATGGGAAGTAGCTGCTAAAGCCACAATCCCCTCTGTAGAGTTAAAACCCACATCTTCTGGTTTAAGAGTAGTCGGAAATACATAACCCATAACCGGAGCCGTATCTAGTTGACCAGCAGCATTGGGGAGTGTGTTACCAATAGTGCCTTTTACTTGTTCTTCAAATACTAATAAGTCTAAATCAGACAGATAGGTAACATTAGCTTGGCGAAGTTCTAAATCGGGACTTACAGGAAGAGAGTTAACGGAATTGATTGGTTGTTGAGCGAAAACTGCTAAACAAACAGCAAGACTTGAGATCGCGAAAGCTAAACTAGCCAATTTGATAAAACGTTTCATAAAGCAATCAGAAAAGAGCTACCTAAGTATGATTTGAAGATTCATCAAGCCGCCGATGCGGCTTTTCAGTATTTACAAATACTGGAAAGATGCATTCCCTGTTCCCCGTTCCCCGTTCCCCTTTCCCTATTACCTATAACTTGTAACTATACCAGCGGAAACTGATATATGCAGGTTGACGAGGTTTCAAGATCCATATCTAGTTTTTACTAGTTTTTATAAGCCTACATATAGGGGCAGAACTAGCAAAAGTGTCATCAAGGGCAATCTAGATAATTTTGCCGCTTTCAGTCTTTGGGACTGTCTGGGCACGAGTCGCTATAAAATTGCTAAAAGCTTTACTGAATGATACTTTTAGCGTTTTTAGCTTCTCCGCGATCGCCTCAGTTTTGCTACTGGTAGCCGAAGGCTGCCATATTTGGGGGGAACTCCCCCAACTTCCGATGGGTTAAACCCTTACATAGCAAGCGTTGCCAGCGTTTATTGCCCCTGATGACAGCTTCGCTAGATCTACGCCATATAGTAAACAGGATTAGTTCCTAGGTAAAAATTAAAGAGCAATTTCGGAGCGCAATTATTTTAGATCGCTGATAGATGCTCCGAAATTGATATGGAAGGGTGTTGCCCCAATAACTAAAGCTGGAACGGATTTTACTCCCGCCTTTTCTGCTTCAGCAATGCGTGATTTGTCATTGCCGAGATGCACGACTTCCACTTCATATTTCGACGGATCGAGACTTTCCGCGAACTGCTCTTCTGCTGTAACACATACTGGGCATCCTGCGTGATAAAATACTGCTTTGGTCGTCATGATTAATTCTCCTGAAATTGTATACTTTTGCTAGTCCTAAACAGATTTATTTTTACATATATTTAGGACTCCTCACTATAATAACGTTTTTTCCGCTCTCGTCAACCGATAAAACCAGATTTTGTATAAAGTTTTATTAAGAAATCCCCTCCGAAAACTGGGTTGAACAAGACCTCCCGCGATTAGGCTTGACTATCTGACGGGGTGACAAGCAGCATTGTTAGCCTTACTGGGTGTGGGGTGTGGGCAAAGGGCGAACGGGTGATTGGAAAAATCGAGGTGCGGGTAGCACGTTGGTAGCGATCGCGCTCGTTATCGCCCATGGGACTATTGGAAATAGCTGATGGACTGGCAGTTAAACCAGCAACAGCAAACAATGCAGTAGCAGTAGTTGTGAAAAAGGGCTTAGTTAAAAAAGGTTTTGCGCCAGATGATAGACGGGCGATTGCCCCCTGACAGCAAAAGGACAGCAGGAAGCAGATAATGCAGCTAGTTGGCTCGACTGCTAGCTGCTGTAGATGAGCTTTCAGAGGAGGAAACTGATGTCTTCTTCCGTGGCTTGATTAAGATGGTGCGAGTACTCCAAGAACGATGACAGATTCCTGTTTTCAAGATGTGCGTTACCTGCCGCTTGTTTCGACCTAATATTTACTCAGACTCTGATCGCCCTCATCACTGTGCTTTAGTAGATGCCCCCTTTGGGGATCGCCACCTCCGGCTTGAATGCCCAGAGCATTTTGCCACCTCCCCGGAGGCGTGCACCGAGCAATGGCAATCATTCTCCTCCGGCAGAATTCAAGGCAACACCTCGTAACCCTTTTTGTAGGAGTTGATCGGATAGATGGGGAAATAAGTTATTACCTGTTGTCTCTTCCAAAAGTGCCTTTTTGATCGATCTTGGCATCTTAACCTTTACTTCGATTTCCATAAGGTCCACTTCCATCAATTGATTCTGGATAGCTTCTACTTGTTTGAGCCATGTTTGCCAAAATAAAGTAGCTTGAAACTCTAATTTTTGGGCAAACATAGCCGTGTCTTTGCGCAATTCGGCAACACTGAGATCGGGAGTTGAACTAATTTCGTAGGCGTGACCAACAAACCAATGCTCTAGTCCTGCAGCAGTTACTTCTGGGTGAAACTGTAAAGCCAAACCACATTCACCCCAGCTAAAGGCTTGGTTCTTGTACTTTGAACTAGAGGCTAGATGAGTAGCACCATCAGGAAGGTCAAAAGTATCGCCATGCCAGTGTAGGACTGCAGTATGTTCTTTGGCTAAATAGTTCAAAGGTGACTTTTGACCTGCATAGCTAAGCTCTATGGGTGCCCAGCCAATTTCTTTTACACCACCGGGGTAAACCCTTGCCCCCAGTGCCCTTGCCATCAGTTGAGCCCCCAAGCATATACCTATGGTGGGTAAATTAGCTGCTAAACGCTGCTCCAGTATGTGAAGTTCGTCTGTTAGAAAAGGATAATCCCATTCGTCGTAGGCTCCAATAGGCCCACCTAAAATTATTACCAAGTCTGGATAGAGAAAATCTATCCTATCTAGATAAACAGAAGCAGCCTTGATATAGGTGACATGATAACCCTGTTGATCGAGAGCCTTATGTAAACTGCCTAGATCTTCAAAGGGAACGTGTGTGATGGCGATCGCATTTTTAGTCATAACTTTTACTCAATTGATGGTATTTTGCTGAAATTTCAGCTAACTGTAGTAGTTCCAGAGGAAAGTGTCAGAACCAAATTCATCGTTGTTGGCTTAGTTAGATCTGAATTTCAGTCCTGACCTGCATCTTCAGTTAAGAAGATTTGCCTGGGCGAAGCTATCGAGCCCGCGCTGGGAGTCTAAAATGCCCAACTCTTTGGCGAGCTTAGTAACCCCGTTATAATCTATGCGCATCAGGTTAACCTCGTTGTCTCTTGCGCAATCACCAATGACCTCTTTAGTATGTGGAAAGCCGATCTGAGCCAACATTGCTTCCCATACACCAAGCTCGATATTGGCAAACCAGTTAACTGGCTTGGGCAGCATTTCCATGAAGAATTCCTTCTGTTGTTTAGTCAGCTTGCTGTAAACCAACTTAGCCAAATTCTTAAAGATAGGGCTATGAGCCATCTCGTCACGGCGATGCATATCAACTGTCAATCTGTTGAATGGCTGAATTGTGCTATCCTCTGCTAAAAGCTTGAGATAGTCACTGATGAAAACTTCGGAGACGATCGCCGTTACCAACTGAACGATAATTTTTTGCCAATCTTCCGACCAGCGGTCTTGTTCCTGACGCATCTTAATCACAAGATTGAAGTCCGGCAACTTCAGCGACTCTAACCCCTTTGCTTCCGGGTAATGGAGCAAGCGTTGTTTACTAGTAAGACGTGGAAAGCTTCATCCGTAAGTGTCTCGATCGCAATCTTCTGACTGACTTCATCTTCTGTTCCCGGTACATTTTTAT
>NZ_JAAHHZ010000408.1:0-4289 GCF_010672005.1 Moorena sp. SIO4A5
TTTACGGGATGTGTTTGTGAAAGCTGATCAAGCAGGAGCCAATCAAATGCTCAGCAATTCCGATCCAACTAACTATGTTAATGATTTGTTTTTTGATGAGTTATATCAAGGGTTTACTATTGAGCGAATATTGGCATCCCGTAGAATAAACTCAAAAGGAAATAGCAGAGGAGAAATTAGGGAAATTATTGTTACTAACTATTGACTGATTGTTGAAGTCTGGAGTCGGGATTTGGGAGCAGGTAGTAGACAATAGGTAACAATGCTAAAAATTAATTATTATCGCTTTAATTGCATGCTTATGATAGCAGGGTAGGAGGTAAAAATCAGATCAGGGTAATAGGATTTTACGTTTTTTATTATAACTGAATAATATCCAATTTAAAGGCCAAACAGCTTACGTTTTTTATTAAAAATACTTATGATTAATTTAATCATATATAAACTCTATCATCATTATACACGCGGTTGTTTGTCAAGTACAACTTATACCAAAGTAGAGGCGATTACCCTGATTATTGCGTTTAAAGTGAACGGATTTGTGAATCATCCCAAAAATATCAAAGGGTGCATCTCATATTTTTAAAAAAGAAGGAAAGTTTGGAACCCGGGCGGTGGAGTTTTATTATAATTGTTCCCTAATTTAAAAAGTGAGATGCACCCCATCTCAAACCTAGTGATAGACTGGCTTTACAATTTTTGGAGAAGTCTATTAGCAATTACCAATTATCTTTAGTTTACTTGAGCTGTGACATTTGCTTGTCTAACACAGCTAATTTTGAGCGAAGTAGAGGATTGTCCTGTACTGCAAGGATTCGACAGATGCGATCGCGCATCTTTTCGTGGTGTCTGAGAGTAGTGTTAGCATCTGCTTGTAAGCCATAGTGCCGCTCTTTAATTTCTGCCTCTGGCAAGCAAAATAACGCTGCTCCATCCGTTCGTTGAATGCTGCCTTCAAACAGGTCAAAGATTCGTGAGTTGCTAGTGATGGAGTCGTTGGGGTTTTCGCCTCCGTATACATGAAGGCTCAAAAAGGCGAATTTTCCGGGGTTGCCCATCTGGTGAATCATATCTTCAGCTACCGCCTTTACCTGTGCTGAGCTAAACTCCAGCCGCTTCTGGGTTTGCAGCACTCCATCTGTTAAGGTATACATGTAGTCTTCCGCCTCGCCAAAACACTGTACTGCTCCCCATTGGCTTGCGCCGTGGTCATGAATCGTGGTGTAGTCTCCTGGAGCCCAAGACAATACCATAATTTCAAAGGAACCGCCGTGGTAAATTAGCTTTCGACCGTAGCTGTCGGTGATGGGATGATCAAAGTCAGCCCATCCCATCAAGTCTTCCGGTGAGATGCGTGCATCCAAAATGCACTCACGAGCAATTGTCGGTACCATTGCCGACTGATTTTTGATATTGCTAATTAAGCGCTGGATACTCTCGGGAAAACTTTGCTCCGATGAAGTCGCGTTTGCCTGAATAACCTGAATCATTTTTACATCCTCTAATTTTTGAATAAACTTGGTTGTTAGCCAAATTAGTTTAGAGCCTGCATTCCGCAGGTTGGAGGAAAGAACTATGGTATTGTTTAAGCATGACACCAATAGCATCTCCAATTAGAATACAATATCTTGACCACTGCTGCATAGTAGCTGGTATCGTTGACCACATGATCTTATAAAATATTTTGAGGAAAAGGCAAAAAGCAAAAGGCAACAAGCAACAGATAAAAAATACAAGTCTCAAACATAAAAAAAAGCCGTAGACATAATGTCCACGGCTTTTTCAATGCCACAGTAAGTGGATTTAAATTTTGATGTCAGTCAGATCCCAAACCTAACCTGATGTGATGTTATTTGATTGGCCAAAGGTCACCCTACGCGACCAGACCGGAGCTTTTCCCAGGGGGGGAAAACCCCCCATAAATTTAGCGATGCAGCGCGGTCTTGGGGGTTTCCCCCATGAGCGACTGCATCAAGACAAAGTGTTATGGCAACAGCCAATACTTCATCATTGTCGTAATCACTTCGTCTGGAACACCAGTTGGCTCCAGAGGGCTCCACTCGCAAATCTCGGCATAGCCAAAGACATAAAGCATGTGCATACTATGCATTACTGCTTGACGAGAGCCTTTCATAGTGTGCTCAACAGGTTGTTTCTTTAGGTTTGGGTTTTTTGACATGAATCAAAGATTGAATTCGTATTTATATTTATAATAATAATTATTCTAACAATTTTGTCAAGGGTTTTTAAAAAAGTTTTTTTGGGTAGTTTTAGGGGGAATAAAAAAACGTTCGCTAAAGTTATACGAACGCTTTTTTGTAAAAAAAATTAACTTACGTGTTGCTGATTATGGGTATGGTTTTGCCCCCCTAGCCCCCCAATTTTGGGGGGAAAAAGACTTTCAAATTCCCCTCCGGTGCGCTTTCCGTAGGCGAATTAAATTCGCCACGGGTCGCACCGCAAAGTTGGGGGATTTAGGGGGCTTGACCAAAACCAGATGATCGCGCATTCATTCCTTGATTCAGCAACGCCTTTTTAATAGCTATTAAGTACACAAAAATTCCCTACTCCCTACTCCCTACTCCCTACTCCCTACTCCCTATTCCCTATTCCCTATTCCCTTTAAATAGAATCACCTCCTGCCTTTTTTGCCTCTTCTATCCAGCTATCAAACAACTCTTGATTCTTCTCAACCCACTCTTTAGCATGGCGATTAATATCTTCTGAACTGCTCTCACCCTCTTTGATCTTTAAGCTTTCAACGTTAATGTCCTCAGCCGGAATTTGAACCAGTTCAAACCAACGCTTAGCAACTGGGTTAGCTGCCAAAAATTTCTTGTTAGCAACAATGCGCTGGCGATCGACAGTAAATCCAAGATTTTTTCCGTTTACAGAGGTGTCTTTTTCAGTTATATTTTTCTGGGATTCAGGAAGAGAGGTAAAGGGAACTTCTAACCAAATTATATCTTGATCCGGTTTTAATATTGTAGATATCCAGTGAGGATACAACGCATAGTATAAAATGCTTTCTCCTTGCTTGTAGCGAGTCATAACATCGGCGAGTAGCACGATATATTGTCCTCTAGTGTGTTCAACGGTATCTTCTAGTCCGTAAGCTTTGAGGTGATGATCGACTATCACTTCGCAAAACCAACCAGGATCACAACCGATTAAATTAGCTTTACCATTGCCGTCTGTATCAAATAGTTTCGCAATTTTTGGGTCTTTAAATTGTTGCAGGTTAGTAATGTTATATTTCTCAGCCGTTTTTTTATCGATTTGATAGCCTTGTATCACATCAGGAGTAATAACTCCAACTCGCTCTAACTTTTTGGTACCCCCAGCATTTTTAAAGAATTCTAGATGTGATTTTTCATAGTTTATAGTACTATAATCTAGCTCGCCATTAGCCACAGACACATAAATGATCGGATAGCTTATTTCTTTCGGTTCTTCGATTTCATAACCAAGTTTTTCCAGACCAATATTGACGATTTGGGTTTGAAACTGTTCCTCTACCCAGTTACTATGGGCAGAACGAACTTTAGTTTTTTTAACAGAGGAGGTTGACTCACAGGCAACTGAACCCATTAAGCAAGCGATCAGAGTCATTCCTAAGGTAAGTTGTCTCAATTGTCGTTTCATGAAATCCTCTCCCAGGGTTTTTATCACCAAGTCTTACCGTCAGTCATAACTATAGCAGTTTTTAATGGGGTAGGGAGTAGGGAGTAGGGAGTAGGGAGTAGGGAGTAGGGAAGCTAATCTCTATCATTCCAGCCTTGCTAGTTTGTAGCAGGTACTACGCCATAGCATCTGAACTAAGGTACATCGAGAGCAAGTCTCTGGCAAAAAAATCGATGATGGTGATATTAAGAAAAAATTTGGACTTGGCATCAGGTGGTTTTGATACAGCCATCTGTGTGGGCACATTCAACGAAAAACATACTCCACCGACATGCCTGGATGAGTTGGTTTGGATTCCCAAAGATGGTATGATCATATTTGACTACCATAATTTATAGTAAATTTATATACTACCCCCACGGGGTAAGTTCAATTAAAAACACAATCATAGAGGGGGTTAACTAATGAAAAAAAAGAGTTATACTGTCACATTTCCAAATACAGATGAAAATTTAATTCGAGCCGAAGAGTATTTTATCTTAACCGAAAATGACCAAGAGCAAAAACTGAGGATTCAAGATTATAAACAAACCTACAAAATTCCTGGTTTATATGAATATGTTTTAGTCGATTTGCTAAAGTATAATACACACAATATAATTAGC
>NZ_JAAHHZ010000409.1:0-4282 GCF_010672005.1 Moorena sp. SIO4A5
ATGTTTCTTATCATAATTCTACCTTGAGCCATGTTCTTTGGGAGTCGGAAGTCGGGAGTCGGAAGTGGAGAGATGGGGAGATGGGGAGATGGGGAGATCTCACAGGGGTAGGTTTTTAACAAAGACCTCAGGTGTGGGGTGTGGGTTGTGGGGTGTGGGGTGTGGGGGATAAGAAAATATACTTAATTTGTCGCTAAAAATCATCATTGTCTTGATGCAAAGCGCGAGTGGGGGAAACCACGGCAGTTGCTCATGGGGGAAACCCCCAAGACCGCACTGCCTCCCCTGTTCCCTTGCTGCACCGCTTTTTCGTTGTTTTCCTTTTCCTCTCCCTCTGGGTCGCCTCATGTTTGACCCTAATGTAAAAAACCTACCCCTGTGAGGATGGGGAGATGGGGAGATGGGGAGATGGGGAGATGGGGAGATGGGGAGATGGCTAATTGCTAGGGAAGCAACCGTTAACCTTCAACCAACCTGCAACCTGCAACCTACAATCTGCAACCTGAAACCTGCAACCTGAAACCTGAAACCTGAAACCTGCAACCTGAAACCTGAAACCTGAAACCTGAAACCTGCAACCTGCAACCTGCAACCAAAACCGTTCACCCTTCGTAGGATACTCTTGAATGTTCTCATCAAAAAACCCGGTCAAGACCGGGAAAATTGCTGAAAAACCAATCAACTTACCAAAGCTTGGCTTTATTACAAAAAATCGTGGAATGGTTGGAAGCCCTATCTATGAAGGAGGGCTGAGCCGACCCTTGATGACCTTTAGAGGGAAAAGAGAAAACACTCCCACACCTTATACCCTTTTTTGATATCCTAGAAGGTCATCAATTGTTAACATTCCCAGACTTGGGTCAGCTCAGACACCGTCTATCTAACTATCGGATAATGTTACAGGTTAGGGGGCAAGCCGCATAAACCGGAGTCTGGATCAGATCAGGCTCGCCATGTAGCCAATTTAACCAACTAACTTCCTTAGGATGAACCCCCTTAAAGGTTAAGACTCCTGCACCTAATATCACTGCTAAAACATTTACTCCAATCAAACTCCCTGCTACTAGTAATACAGCACTAACCGGCAGAATCGATTGTAGAGCGATCGCTAACAGAGAGCCAGCGGTAACCATTAATACAATCAACGGAAAACCGACAACCAGTAAGCAAACTGCCAAGGTAAATGCCCAAATTAAAAAGCTTTTGACCACTGCTAATGAATCAGTTTGTGTAAAGCTTTGACTTGTGGTTAATGCCATGGTGTTTTCTCCAGTAATCATTAAAAAAAAATGAATTGACAGTGTCTGCCCTTACTTGACAGGGTCTGTCCTTGAGTAAATTCTTTGATTTGAAATTTTCTAGGTGAATTTCAGTATAGGTAAAATTTTGATGAAGATGAACCTTTTGTCAAAAAAGTTTACAGTCAACTCGTCCGACCTATGTATCAAAATTGTTACAATCGTTAAAAGCCGGAAATTATTGGTTATCTTAAGAGAGACCGATAATCTACCATTAGACAGATGAACCAATTTTTCATCGCTGATACATAGACCGAAATAAGCCCAATCAGTTATAGCGTTATAGTTAGAGTTATATAGACCGAATCAGTTATAGAGATAAGTTATAGAGTCCCAAGAACAAGAAAAGGAGCTAGGGTCACCGAATCGGATCAGGATGGGTGAGGGGTTGACTCCGATTTGCTTAACATTTGTTATCATTTGCTTAATATATATTATCCAAATTGAGGAGTTTTCTCATATGTAAGCATTCAGCATTCAGCCGTCAGCCGTCAGCTTTGTGGCACAGGCTTAATGTTTGTGGCACAGGCTTCAACGCTGTGACATAACTCAGCATTATTCGAATGCTGACCTGTTGTCAGCCATGCAAAGCGCGAGTGGGGGAAACCCCCGCAGGTCGGCGCTGCCTCCCCAAGACCGCACTGCCTCCCCAAGACCGTAATGGTGCGTTTGACCCGTAATTAAATTCGCCACGGGTCGCACCTCTGCATCGCTTATTCAAAAGCACCTCGCGTAGCGTGCGCGTAGCGCATTAGCTGATAGCTGATAGCTGATAGCTGAATGCTTACTCTCATATTAAGCATAATTACTGATAATTACGCTTAATTACTCATATTAGGTATTTGTGATTAGGAGTTACCCCCCGTCCCTTGGTCAACCCTCATCTTAGGGGTGCTTTGAATATTAGGGGCGCTTTGCTTGCGCCCTCACGGATTGCGCCCCGCCCTCACGCTGATCTTAAATCTAGTTTTGAGCAGGGGAGAAGGTTTTAGAGTTTTTGCTGCTTACTCAAAAATAAACAATCACAAACAATAACAAACAATTAGATGGTGACAGCTGACCAATTTCAAAAAATAGTGCTATTAACACATCACCTCATCACCATTTATAGTTCAAAGAAATGAAATTGGTGTATAGCGTTTCTTATACTTATCAGGTACACTCAAATTTCTTACCCCGACTCCCGACTCCCTCGGTGCGCTTGACTCCCTACTGCCGACTCCCGACTCCCTATTGCCATTAACCAAAGACGAAAATCCCTTACCTAAGGTAGAACTGTTATAAGTTATACTCAACTCTAACTGTTGGGAAAACTTTAAGTAAGAGTTTGTAAAATAAATTCTCGTAGCCCAACTGTAGTTGGTAGTTGAAAGATGACAGATCAACAGCCCTCACCCCGCATTGCACCAGCACCACCGCCTTTGAATATAGCGTCTAGAGCAGCATCTGCTCAAGGCAATCAATCGAGACCTGCACAACCAAGAGCCATGGCTCCAAGAAGCAGTCAAGCCGGTGCCGCAGTAGCCTCACGCCCTCGCCCTGTGCCCACAACAGGTCAGAATTCAGCCACTAACGTCCAAGCAAAACCATCAGCCAATCAGCACCAGAAGAAACCCCATAGCATCGGTCTGCCCCCTGGACAGTCAAGCTTAGAAAGCATTGTCCGTGAGGCCTTTGAGAAAGGAGTGTCTGATATTCATCTAGGTGTTGGTGAAACTCCCCGTTTCCGGAGTCGCGGTGAAATGGAGCCAACCCAATATCCACTCACAGATCACGCAACATTTAACTGTTGGCTCAAGGAAGTAATGAGTGATGAGGAAATCCGGCGCTTTAGAGAAGAGTTGGAATTTGATGGGGCAACTCAGTACGAGTTTAGTCGGGTCAGGATTAATGTCTTCGATAGCCTTCTTGGTCCTGCAATGGTCTTGCGGATTATTCCCCTAAAGATATTGACCCTTGAGGAGTTGCGGTTGCCAGGAATCCTGAAAGATGTCTGTCACTACCATAAAGGTCTCATTTTGGTCACAGGTCCCACAGGTTCCGGAAAATCTACCAGCATGGCCGCCATGATCGACTATATGAACAAAGATATGGCGCGGCATATAATTACCATTGAAGACCCGATTGAATTTATCCACCAAAGTCGCAAATCTCTGGTTAAACAGCGGGAAGTAGGAATGCATACCCGTAAATTTGACCGGGCATTGAAAGCCGCTTTGCGGGAAGACCCTGATGTGATTCTGATTGGGGAAATGCGAGATCGAGAAACAGTAAATACAGCTCTCAAGGCTGCTCAAACTGGTCACTTGGTCATGGGTACTTTGCATACCAACAGTGCAGTGAAAACCATTGAGCGGATTCTCAATCTCTACAATCCAGAAGAACAGGCTCCCATGCGGGTGGCCATATCAGAAGCCCTAGTAGGAGTCATTTCCCAAGGGTTGTGCCGTACTACCGATGGCAAGCGTGCTGCGTTTCATGACATCCTGATTAATACTGAATCCATTAAGGATTACATCCTCAAGGGCAAATACGAAGAAATTGAACAACTGATGGCGGCCAGTGAATTTGACGGTATGGTTACCGTAAATAAATCCTTGTTCGCTCTTTACCAAGAGGGGCGTATTACTGAGGAAACTGCCTTAGAAAAGTCACCCACTCCCAACGAGATCGCAATGATGTTGCGCGGTCGGATCTAGGGATTAGTCACCCTTGTATTAGGGATTAGGAATTAGGGATCAAGACTTAACTCCTAAAACCTAACCCCTAAGACCTAAAACCTAACCCTAAAACCTAACACTTATAAACTCAAAAATAACACTTATCATCTAAAAAGTAAAACCTTAAGTATCAAACTCAATTGACGACATAGTACTAGCATATGCTGGATGAAACCCCCTCGCCCCAACTGTTTAAAGGTATTGCTATATTTACACCAGGGGAAGATCTAGTGTATAGCATTGACTTTAATAAGCAGAGTCACT
>NZ_JAAHHZ010000041.1:0-62371 GCF_010672005.1 Moorena sp. SIO4A5
AGTGTACTTAGATAGCGGTCAATGACATCAATTACCTGAACATCCCATGGGTCAATTTCTCCCCGCTGTGCCACATCAATGAGAATAGCGATCGCTTCGGTAGCAGGTGTTGTAGTCATCTATAGGACCCGTGTCTATTGACTAACGATATATAGCCATGTCTTGTTCGATACTGTTGGTCAATTAACTGACGGCAGGACTTACACAAAACTGGGCACCAAACCCTATAACCTATAAGTACGCTTACTGACCCTACAGGTAGAGTTACTGCAGAAGTCCTGTAAGGGGTGATATCAACTCTGGTAGCATCGGTATTGTATTATTTGGAGGGAGGACAAATAGGACAACGAACATCAGGAAGCGTAAATTTTACCTCTTTAATTTTCACTCTTGTATAGACCTTGAATACAACCTCTGAAACAAAAAGGAATGATATGAACATACACCATAAATTGGCGATTTTTCGAGTTTAACTGGTAGCCTTTATATGCGCTTATGGCCAGGAAAGTTCACTGCTCACATATAAAAATTACTGGCGCTTTTGGTCTATTGGTCTTCTATGTACTTCTTAATAACTTCGATTAGCCCACCGCCAACCGTACAAATCAAATAGCTTTTAGTCCAAAGCGTAGGCAGTCTAGAGCGAAGTTGCGGTAATTATTTTCTGATCTCTTATATATAAGAATACATTTATTTTATATTTGACTGCTTTATAAACTCGAAACTTAGGGTTAACTTCCATAGCTTGATGTACATGGTCTGACATTACTTCCATCTCTAGAATTTATTAGTCCATGTTCGGGCAAGCTTCTATAGTTAACTCTTCGATCCTGGTTTCAAGGTTGCCTGTCAGAACTTTTTGTCTGTACTTAGAGCAAACTATAACAGGGGACTTAGAAGAGTAAACAACATTTTTGTTAGACTTATATTGCTCAGGCATTGAATTATATAGCTTATAGGGTAGATTCAGCTCCTTGACATTTTACCAATCCCCAATAGCGATACCAAAATTAGTCTAATAGTGGATTATCTGACAATGGGTCAGATGCCGATAAAAGCAACTGTTTCTGTTCAATCTCAATTTTGTATTGTTGAATGTCGTCTTCTAATTGTCTAATCTGTTCATCCTTTGAGTGTATCTGCCCAACCATTTTACGAGTTCCTAGAAAATTGATAAATCGCGTCCACAAGCTGAATAACCAGGCTATTACTGCTCCAAGCCACATGGATAGAATCAGTGCAATCGCCAAGGGAGCCTTAACCTGGATACCATCAATAATCCTAATGGAAACAGATTGGGTATTTTCCAAGCCAAATAAGACTAGTGCCAGACATAGAGCGAAAATCAGCAAAAAATTAATCTGTCGCATCAGCTTAATCCAAAACCGTTGCAGTTGCTTCCTACTTCTACAACAGATAACACGAAAATTCGGCTTTTTTAACTTGCCGATTACTGTAAAGTGCACAGGTGTCCCAACGCGCACAGGTCAAGGACATCTAGTTGGCACGGTCATAAAGTGAACTTTTTACCTCTTTTCCCCCCGCTGTTTTGGCGGGCTAGGGGAAGCTTGGATTAGCTCAGGTTATGACTGTGTGCAGTATAGCAGCAGTTGGAGTTCCCTTCAAGCCTACACCTGCTTGCTAGGGAGATCTAAAATATGCCACCAAAACTGGTCAATTGTAAGGCAAGAAACATGAATACTAGAGTAGCTGATTTCCGTAAGGAATACACATTGAAGGGTTTGAGTGAAACCGATGTCCAGCCAAATCCTTTCGAGCAATTCAAAATTTGGTTTGACCAGGCAGTAGCTGCTGAGTTGCCAGAACCGAATGCCATGACTATAGCTACAGCAACACCAGATGGCAAACCTTCCGCCCGGATGGTACTTCTGAAAGGCTACGATCAGCAGGGGTTTGTCTTTTACACTAATTATCAAAGTAACAAAGGGCAGCAGTTAATCGAGAATCCTTGGGCTGCCATCACCTTTTGGTGGGCTGAGTTAGAACGACAGGTAAGGATTGAGGGGCGAGTCGATAAGCTAACAGCCGCTGAGTCTGATGCTTATTTTAACAGTCGTCCCAAGGGTTCTCAGCTGGGGGCTTGGGTGTCAGATCAAAGTCAAGTTATTCCTAGTCGTGAGGTGTTGGAGCAACGGCTACAGCAACTGAACCAAGACTATGAAAATAAAGAGGTATCTCGTCCACCGCACTGGGGAGGGTTCCGGGTAATTCCATCAGAAATTGAGTTTTGGCAGGGACGTCCCAGTCGGCTCCACGATCGGTTGCTCTACAATCGTGGTGAGGATGGGGATTGGGTGATTAAACGATTGTCCCCTTAGTGAGCTGGTCTTCATTGTCTTGATGCAAAGCGCGAGTGGTTTGGGTTCTGTGTACGGAACCTGCGTTGGTAGTGCTAAAGATCTAGTGATTCGGCTAGGGTCTGGTCAAGGTAACAGGAGCTAAAATCACTACTTTTGTACCATCCCAAACTTTCATTATCTCGAATCCCCTAACGTTTACGCCGAGCTTTTGAGTGCTTTGACTTTGGAGTTTGGATAATGGGAACAGTAAAGTAAAACTGAGAACCTTGGTCTTTGCCAGCTGAATTTGCCCAAATTTTACCGCCCCAGCCTTTGACAATTTGGCGACAAATTGCTAAACCTAGCCCTGTTCCCCCAGTAGTTCGCCGCAGAGCACCTTCTTCTTGATAGAAGCGGTCAAAAACAGCTTCCAGCCGATTGGGTTCAATACCACGTCCAGAATCTTCGATAATAACTACTATCATGGAATTGTCCAGTGTTTGGATACTTATAGTTACTTCTCCTTGTGGGCTGGTAAATTTGCAGGCATTATCGAGAAGTCTAGCTAGAGTTTCAACTAGCCACTCCCCGTCGGCTTTGACTAATGGAAGGTTCTCTGGAACTTGAACCGATAAACTAGGTCGTTCATCTTCAGAACGGCGAGCGCAAACATTACTCAGGGAAAGGTCAATGCACTCTCTTAGGGAGAGGGATTCTGGGTGCCATTCCACACGACCACTTTCTAAGCGAGAAAGAGTAAGGAAGTCCTGAATCAGTTTCCGCATTCGTTCGGCGTCAGTGAGGGCAGTATTGAGCATCACCTGACGCAATTCTAGGGACATATCTGGCTCACTAGCTAGACTCTCAAGACATACTTGAATTGTGGAGAGAGGAGTGCGCAGTTCATGACCTGTAATCGCTACTAAATTGCTACGGGTGCGGTCAAGAGCTTCTAGCTGCTGATTCAAATCTTCTAGGTTGGCGTAGGCTTCGGCTTGAATCAAAGCTACACCGACTTGAGTTGCGATCGCATCCACTAAGGCTAACTCATCTTTTTCCCATTGATAAGGTTGGGACCCACAATGATGTATATCTAACATGCCCAATAACTGACCCTGATACAGCACTGGTACTTTCAGCCAAGAGCGAATGGCAAGCTCTTGGACTAGATTGTGCAAGGTTTTTGATCGTCGATTACCAGTTTTATTTCTGGAATTAGTACCGTTAATCCGAGGATCTGTCTGGGTGTCTTCTACATAAATCCGTTCTCCACTCTGGACAACCTCTTGGAATAGGCAATTGTCTTGCAATGGCCATCTCTTTCCTAGTGTGGGCACTAATGGTTCATCCCCCTTACTAGGGGGCTTTAAAAACTCATGATTGATGATAGTAGTGGTATCTGTTGCTTTACAGCGATAAATCAGACACCGTGATGCTTGAAGGGCTTTACCCAACTCTTGCACAGCAACTTCAAGAATGGCATTGGGGTCAAGGGATCGCCTAATGGCGTTGGAAATAGAATTGATCAGAGATTCTTTCTTTCCCTGAGCAGCAATGGAGCGATAGGCTTTGAGCAATTTATACTGACCTGCCTGTAGGTAAGTCACCAAACGCTGGACAAAAGGATCAGAATTGGCGGAACTTTGAGCTTGGTCGAGAAGGGATAGATTACTGGTGGAGTTTTGGGTTAATCGAGCACTAACTACTAATGAATCGTCTAAATACTGAGATTTGGCCTGTTCAATCTTAGCGCCTAGTTCAGGTCGGTAAATTTGAATGCGATTGAGTAATATCTCAGCTGCTTTTTGACTCACCGTCCGGTCAAATGTCCAGATTCCTTCAAAACGTCGGGATGAGTCCATTTCCCCATTGGTAACCTCTAGTATTGGTGTGGGTCGTTCTTGACAAATCAAACAGTTTGTGTAACTTCGCCCAATAACTACCAAATGCCATTCTTGAGAGAGGGTATCGTTGGGTTCAAATGCCACGGTTTCGTGATACTCTGAACTACTCTTAAATTCTGTTTCCGGTGCTGCTAGTACATAGACTTGGGGGGTCTGTTGAGCAATGCGTCGATATCGATGAGCTTCCTGACGGTAGAAACGCTCTCGCTGGAAGCTAGCAATGACCAACGGCTGCTCTGAGCCAGCTAATACCTGATCTTCCATGGCATGGGAAAGTGCGGTCAAAGAAGACTTAAAGTACACCTGTGACCGCAGTATAGGTATAGCTTGCAGTAAGCTTTGCAGCACGGAAGTCGTAATAATCATTAATTAATAAATTTTCATCACAAATCTTAGGTATTGTGGAAACCCCAGCTATGGGCAACGGGGAACGAAAAACCAGTCGGGGTCTTTAGTCCCAGTCAGGGTATTGGGTGCTGACAACCTATAGGCTTTTTATGTCTACCTTTCTCAATTTATCTTATAGACAGGAGATTGAACACAGCGAAAGTTGAAGCCCCACCTTGTTTCAGATGTATCGCGTTAATTCAACCCGATATCGTTGTTTTTTAGTAATACAGACATCCCCAACCTCCAAGCGTCCTTTACCACGAATGGCAATCAAATCTCCAGATTTGACTGTATAGCTAGATTGCTTGACCTCTTTCCAGTTAACCCGCACATCCCCAGTGGTAATGAAATCAACCATCTTGCTGCGGGACATACCAAACCCAGCTGATGCGATCGCATCTAGACGCATGGAAGCTTCTGTTGTTGTTCTGAGTTTCTTTTTCGGTTCCTTAACCTTGAGTTCACTCAAATCAATCCGTTGAGTTTTGACAGGTACCGAACGCACCTGATTTAAATTCAGTTCCAGAAACTCTACCAACTCTGGTACCACAATCACCTGAGCACCTCGCTCTCCCAAGACAATAATGTCCCCAATCTTTTCTCGCACCAATCCAGTTCCCAGAATTGCCCCCAAGAAATCCCGGTGAGTTGCCGTATCAAACAAAAAATTCCCAGCAATATCCAAACCCACCACTTCTACCTGAGATTTATCCAGAGGCAATTCCTCACGGGCGATCCCTAACCGTTGTCGTTCCGCCTGAGGATATCCTCCCCAAGCCAGCAATTGCACCTCTGTCAACCGTTCAAACTGCTGAGCAACCTCTACCAAAACTGGCGGTGATAGAAAATCAGTCAATACCACCTCCCAAGTCTTAATTGCTTGATCAGCTTGGTCAATCACACGAGCCACATCTTCTCGATTCTCTACACTTTTTAAAAGTTCTTCTCTAGGTAGCATTCCTAATAATTTGTTAAAGACGTTTGATTAATGGTCTAAATAATTATTTCCTCAAATTCTAATCAGGATTTAGCAATAGGTAATCAGTTTCGCATACTATCTATTACCCATGACTAACTCTAAAAGTTATCTTTCTTAAATTTTATTTATTTTTATTTACATTTAGTCTTTGTTACTTTGCCCTCTTTGCGCCTTTGGGATTTTTACCCCCAAAATAATTGCGCAACCCTTATATAGTCTAGAGGAACTCATACCTTTGAATAGTCTCCGGCTGAAACTGACGCAGAATTTTAGTCCCTAGCTCTGTCAAACTCTCGGATCCCTGAACAACAATTAAGTATTTTCCCTCATTCAGACGGTTCCGATAAGGCAGTGCATCACCACTACCAACACTCAACCCAACCCCACCTCCAACGAAAACGCTACCCATTGCTGCTGCGATCGCACCAAATACCCCTCCCAGGAGATGATTACCAATTTCACTAGAGAAGCCAAACAGTTTTATTTCAGTTAGCACATTGAACAGATAACCCGCCGCAAATCCAAAGGGAACCAACCAATATGCCATTCGTCGGGCTCCCTTGATTCCCTGTTGTTTGGGGTCAATGAATCCAAACTCATCAGCACTCTTATATCCTCTACCCAAGATACTTACTCGATCCATAGGTAACTCTTCTTTTTCCAAAGCAGTATAAGCTTCTTCTGCCTTAATGCGGTTGGGGAATACAGCAATCACATATTTCATCGCCACTTGTGCTGATTATCTACATTTAAAGTTTACTTGAACTCTTCCTTGAGCTCGTTTTGATCCCCCGCCTCAAGCAAAGGGGTTTTCAACAGTGAGAGTTTTGAGAAATTTTCCATGAAAGATGGGGGAAACTTAAAATCTTTTAGATCAGTAGCTATCCAGGGATACCTTTGCAGTTAAGATAGCATACTGCGGTCAAAGCTACTGAATGTGAACAACATAGACCTGTTCAACTACATTTCCTTGTAGTTAAGTGCTATTGGATGATGGTTCATCTCTAGTACTCTTGGGGTTGATCTTAGTTTTCCATGGAATAGCTCCAGCACCGTTTGTATAGCCCATTAACCTATCTCCTGGTCATGTCTAAGGTTCTTGTTTCTGACTCAATTGATCAAGCTGGCATTGATATCCTTTCCCAAGTTGCTGAGGTTAATTTCAATCCGAATCTATCACCGGAAGAACTATTGACAATTATCCCAGACTATGATGCTCTGATGATTCGTTCTGGCACCCGCGTTACCCAAGAGGTAATTGAGGCGGGCAAGCAACTCAAGATCATCGGTCGTGCTGGTGTTGGGGTTGATAACGTCGATATCCCAGCAGCAACTCGTCATGGGATTGTAGTGGTTAACTCTCCGGAAGGAAATACTATAGCTGCAGCCGAACATGCCCTGGCGATGATGCTAGCCCTATCTCGCCATATCTCCGATGCCAATCAGTCAGTTAAAAGCAATAAGTGGCAGCGTAAGCTTTTTATTGGCACAGAAGTTTACAAAAAAACCCTTGGTGTAGTTGGCTTGGGTAAAATTGGCTCCCATGTAGCAACTGTCGCCCGAGCAATGGGAATGAAGTTGCTGGGCTATGACCCCTTCATTTCGGTAGAACGGGCGGAACAGCTAGGTTGTCGTTTAGTGGAGATGGATTTGCTGTTGCAGGAGTCTGATTACATCACACTCCATATCCCCAAAACTCCAGAAACCGCTCATCTGATTAATGACGAAGCCATTGCTAAGATGAAGCCAACTGCCCGAATTATCAACTGTGCCAGAGGAGGCATTATTGATGAAGAAGCTCTGGCTAAGGCACTAAAAGAGGGTAAAATTGCTGGTGCCGCATTGGATGTTTATGAATCAGAACCACTAGGAGAATCCCCCTTGCGTGAATTGGGGAAAGAAATGGTTCTGACCCCCCACCTAGGGGCATCTACCACAGAAGCCCAAGTTAATGTTGCTGTTGATGTAGCCGAACAAATTCGGGATGTCCTCTTAGGCTTACCCGCCCGTTCAGCAGTTAATATTCCTGGATTGTCACCCAATGTGATTGAAAAACTCAGACCATACATGGAGTTGGCAGAAACTCTGGGTAACCTAGTTGCTCAACTGGCGGGGGGACGCATTGAATTACTTGATGTCCGATTACAGGGAGAGTTAGCTACCAACGAAAGCCAGCCCTTAGTGGTTGCTGCCCTCAAAGGCTTACTTTCCCAGGCACTGCGAGAGCGGGTAAACTATGTCAATGCATCCATTGAAGCAAAAGAGCGGGGCATTCGGGTAATTGAAACCAGGGATGCTTCGATGCGAGACTATTCTGGGTCCCTAGATCTATCAGCTACCGGTTCCATGGGGAAACATTCTGTAACGGGTGCTTTGTTAAATGATGGGGAAATCTACATTACCAGTATCGACGAATTCCCGATTAATGTTCCTCCCACTCACTATATGCTGTTTACCCTACACCGGGATATGCCGGGAATTATTGGTAAAATTGGCTCTCTACTGGGTAGTTTTAATGTCAATATTGCCAGTATGCAGGTGGGCCGCAAAATTGTGCGGGGTGACGCAGTTATGGTGCTTAGTCTAGATGACCCCTTACCGGAGGGAGTTTTGACAGAGATTATGAAGGTGCCAGGGATTAGGGATGCTCACACGGTAACTTTATAAGTTCAGTACTGAATACGTTCAGTACTGAGTGCTGAGTGCTGGGTGCTGAATATGGGGAAAAGGTTATAGGTACAAACAATCTTGCTCCTTAAGTGTAGAGCAGGTACCTCCCCCTGCTGACTCCCCACTCTTAAACTCAGCACTCTTGACCTCGGAACTAAGATATGGCAAACAGCTGGTGGGAAATTCAAATTTTGTGCGACTCTGCCTTAGAGGATTTAATCTTCTGGCGATTGGAGAAGTTTGGTTGTCGAGGAATGTCCACCCAGCTTAAGGGACATTCTCAACTAGTGCTGGCTCACTTACCCCAAATACAAGCACAGCTGTTGGATTTGGCAGCCCTTGCCCTTTGGGTAAATCAGGATGCCCTTACTGTAGGGCTGCCAGTACCGATAACTCGGTGGCACCTGATTGATGAGGAAGATTGGGCAAGTAGTTGGAAACAATACTGGGAACCCCAAGAAGTTGGCGATCGCTTTTTGATCTATCCCGCCTGGCTACCCTTACCAGACCCTTCCGAACGGATCTTGTTACGCCTTGATCCCGGAGCAGCATTTGGCACAGGTACCCATCCCACCACTCAGTTATGCATGGAAGCATTAGAGATGCGTCTAGGCTTCAGCAGTGATCACGACAATGTCGTAGCGGATATTGGCTGTGGTTCCGGCATTCTTTCCATTGCCTCGGTGTTGTTAGGGGCTAAAAAGGTCTATGGCGTGGATATTGACCCATTAGCCGTGGGTGCTGCCCGCAACAACCGCTCTCTTAACAACATGTCTGAGCAGGATCTGGTAATAGAACAGGGTAGTCTAGAAACCTTGTCTAAGCTTACTAATGGTGAACCAGTAGATGGAATCCTCTGCAACATTCTCGCAGAGGTGATTATTGATTTAATTCCACTAATGAATGCTATTGTGAAACCCACCAGCTGGGGAGTTATCAGTGGTGTGTTATTAGATCAGGTGAAACCGATTGCTGATACCCTAGAACAAAATAACTGGATTGTCGCCACCCTCTGGAAGCGTCAAGATTGGTGTTGTTTTAATATTCGGCGTTCCTGATTACTGATTAGTCATTCATGCAAGTTGTTGGATAGCCAGTTGGATACGGGTGCCCACTGTTACATCGGTTTCAGTCTTGAACATTTGCGCTAAATGAGTTTTGATAGTCTCAGCCAGATCCGGATAGGTGACCACTACAGCAGTAGCTAGACCTTGCAATCCTACTACGGAAGAATAACGAACTACCCATTCTGTATCTTGGCAGGTTAGCAGTAGTGTTTTAAAAGCTTGCTCTTGGGCAGCAGGAATTTTATCTTTAGGCATATCCTCCCAGTCCAGGTTGCCCAGACCTTTTGTCGCAGCTCGACGGACGCTCATAGCAAAGTCACTTTCAGCTGCTTCGATTAAGGTATCTAAGGCTCTAGGATCCCCAATTGCTGCTAGTGCGCGGATTGCCCAAGCTCTACCTCCGTAGTTATAGTCATCAATTAGGTTTAGCAATTGCGCTACTGCTGTTTTACCTAATCCCACTAGCCCACCGGCAGCTACTCCTGCTGCACCTGGGTTATTGTAGCTAAGAACTGCAATTAAAGTGGGAATCCCAGCCTCTAAACGGGCATTAGCTAGGGCTTTCACTGCTTTTACTAAGCTATAGGCAGAATCTGCCTCTTTCACAGCTCGAATTAATTCTTGGCCTTGAGTTGTGTTGGTCATGAAGGAGTCTAAGGTTGTTCGCTTAGCGTGGCCTTTTGGCCAAGGTTGTTTGCCCTAGGCGTTCCCTAGTGGTAGATTTAAAGCAAAAGGTAAAACCATCAAAACCCACCAGTGGCAGAGTAATGGTTAGATAAATGGTTAGATAAAATTGTTAGATAAATGATTAGATAAAATTATTTGAAACTTGATCCTTGATTCTTGAAACTTGATCCTTCATCCTTCATCCTTCATGCTTTAAACTTCACACTTCATAGAAGACCATCCATCAAGTTTATAATTTTAATTGCAGTCTCCGATAGGTAGCAACCATCAGTAGGATTGTTTTCTAAGTGATGCTCTAAAATTCCTTTGAGGGCGAGTAGCTTCAGATTATTTTCTGCCGAGGTCTGAGCGATCGCATCTGCTGCTGGTAAATAACCAATTGCCCCGAGATCGGAAAGAGCTGCCCGCCTCAGTAGCACTTGATCAGCTTTCAAAGCTTTGATTAAACGTTCAGCATAAGTAGGGTTTTGAGTTAGCTGGTACATCGCCCGTGCGGCGGCATACTGTTCCAACTCGTTGGGATGTTCTAGGAATACTTCAATTAGGTCAATGGCTTCGGTGGCACCAAGCTCCCCCAAGGCTTCGATGACAGCATTGTAGGGTTGGGCGAGGTGGGGACTTCCGAGTATAGGCTGGGCTGCTTCTAAACCTCCGTCTAGCAGTTTGATCAGCTTGGGAATACAGGCACGATCCCCTAACATCCCTAAAGATCGTACCGCTGCTTCCCTAACATAAAAATCGGAGCAGTCTAAACAATTAATCAGCGCAGGTACAGCTCGATGGTCTCCTAGTTTGCCCAATGCCCTGGCGGCATTTCGGCGCAGAGGATATCCTCCTAATTCTGTCTGGTTCTCCTGATCCTCTAGCGCAGCAATTAGGGCATCAATTGCCACTGGTTCCCGCACTCGGAACTTTCCTAGCCACCATGCTGCATAATAGCGAAGCCCCTGGTCGTTACCTTGTAGATTTGCGATGGCTTGCTCTACAGTTAAAGACTCAGAGTTATCAGTCTCAACATAATTCTCAAGACTAGGCTGCAACATGTTAACTTGCTAATTTAAACTTGTTAATTTAAACTTGTTAATTTTCATTTTACGCACGCTCCTGTCTCCTGTCTCCTCAAAAAACCTACCAATTTCTTACTTTATTCTTCATCATTGATCTGATTACTTGGTAGATATAGGGTACCTAAATCAATGGTGAGCATTTTTGATGCCATATTCCCTACTCCCTGCTCCCTGCTCCCTACTCCCTGCTCCCTGCTCCCTTTGCTATAGACAAACTGTATAGACAAAACAATGCCCGGAAAGGTCAGCAGACGCTAGTTCTTGCTAACACCTGCTGACCTTTCCAGGCCAAAAGAGCAATTAGCTCAGGGCGTTAATAGCGTAGTCAATGTAGTTATTTGCCTCATTAGCAGGCTGACCACTTAAACCATGGTTAGCCTTGATGTACTTGAGGGCTTCGATGTACCAGCTTGGAGAGAGCTCGAAGGTACGGTTGATTTCATCTAAACCAGCAATCAAGTACTCATCCATCGGTCCAGTACCACCAGCAACTAGGCAGTAAGTTACCATACGCAGATAGTAACCGATATCACGGGAGCATTTTGCTTTACCTGTATTGTCAGATGAGTAGTTTGATCCAGGCATGCTAGTGGTGTAAGGGAATTTGTTATACACCGCTTGGGCTGCACCGTCAGTCAAGGTTGAGGCTTTAGCAGTCAAGGCTTTTGCCGCTTCTAAGCAAGCTGTAGCCCGCTGGAATCGACCGAAGGCAGTCTGGATTTCTGTATTACTTAAAAAACGACCTTGAGCGTCAGCAGCAGCGACGGCTTCTGTAAGCGGGGTTTTCATTGTCTAGGTATCTCCCTAATATTTTGTCAAGTTTTCAAAAACGTTTGAAGTTGTGATTGTTAGACAGCAAGTGATATGCCGATACTTTTTAGGCAACCGCACCAGCTGCCTTATCGAAGTAGCTGCCAATTTCAGCCATCAGAGAGCTGCAATCACCAGGGGTGATGCCATTGGAGTCGTTAGCGATCGCAATCGCAGCGTCCTTCATCTTTTCTACACCCACTGCCACTGAAGCACCAGGAGTTCCCAGAGCTAGGTAGGTTTCCCGCAGACCATTCAGGCAGCGGTCTTCCAGCACACTAGCATCACCAGCAAAAATGGCGTAAGTTACATAGCGCAGGATAATTTCCATATCGCGTAAGCAAGCAGCCATCCGACGGCTGGTGTAGGCATTACCACCAGGATTGATCAACTGGGGTTGCTCAGCAAACAGGGAGCGAGCCGCGTTAGCCACAATGGTGGAAGAGTTGCTGGTAATGCGATTAACTGCATCCATCCGCTTGTTGCTGTCCTTCACCATAGCGCTAAGAGCACTTAGTTGGTCAGCACTAATGTATTGACCCTGGGCATCAGCCTGCGAAACAAGCTTAGTAAACGCATCAAACATTGACGGAATCTCCTAGGTTAGTTGGTTTTGTTTCAAAACGGGCTTCAGTTAAACAGACTCAGACTGAATCAAACTGAATCAAGCAGTTTGAAACGGGAAAGGCATAGAACATGCTCCAGCCACAGCTAATACTCCTATCTCTCTTTTTTGGTCTTTGTCCTAGTCTTTGTCCCATGAGTTTGGTAACAAAACGGATCGTTAAGAAAAATTACAAAACTTCACGTTTTGGTGAGAGACCTAGGAATGCTGTGTGTCAACCGGTTGGTTGGCTTTCGCCTGTCACTATTTACCCTTCAGGTAACTTTTATACAATGATGTCGAGCCTTTATTCGTTACATCTTGTTAAGAGTTTAAGATTTTTTGATGTCTGATTGCAATGGCAGATCAGAACTGGCTTGCCATTGCTACCCTGTGGATTTGCTCCACATTGGTGCTGGAAGCCTCTTGGTTGCTGACCTTCTGGTCAAGACACAGGTCAGCTGTTCACTCCTGCTAATTGCTCTAACTGTTAGCAGGTTAGTAACATTTCTTATCAAACCTACACTCAAAGCTACAGGCTGATAATACCCCAGGCGGCTAAGGCGATCGCCATTGTTCCCCCAAGTAAGACTACAGCCCCTGCCTTAGTGAGTACTCCTGCTACAAAGCGCACTGAGGCAGGAGGATAATAGGTTTTGAAACCAATTGGTTGGTATTTGAAGTAACCTAGCTGTTGCAGTTGGGTGCGATAGTCTTCCCCATAACGAGGCATCCGGGCAAAGGGTAGATCCCCTTGAGTACGCTGGGCTATGATCCGTCGCCGCTGATAAGGCACGGTGTGATCACCAAAGTTTTCCAGATACTCGTCGCTACCGAGCAGAGTATCAATAAAGTTTTGTAACCCATTAGTAGCCAGCACTATTGACCAAGCTAACTTCTCCCGCTCGCTGTAGACATCACGCCCCAAGATGCGTTGTACACACATCTGGACAAAACGGTAGTTGTTGTTGGTCTGATAATTGCGCTGCCAAAAAGGTTCAGATGTTGCTAGACCACGAATGAAATCGCGCACGGTGATTTGACCAAATCTCAGCTGTGATTCTAAAAAAGTTTGGCGGTTGCTTTTGAGAATCTGTTGTTCATGAAAAATCTGACCATAGGCTGCCCTAATCAATTCATCCATTTCCGATGGAGAGAGAAGATTAGCTGTAGTGTATAGTTTAGGCTGCTCATCTCCGGACACCTCATATCCAGCGACCCGCTGATTTTGGGTTGAGGGCGGATACTCTAGCAAAGGAATTGTCATTAATCACCTCTATGATCGTAAACCTAAGTCATCTTAGCATTCAGCCGTCAGCCGTCAGCCGTCAGCCGTCAGCCGTCAGTGGTCAGTCGTTGGCCAATGGCCACTCAAGTAGCGTGCGCTATGGGCATAAGCTGTTCATTTGACATCTCCCCCGGCTGAAGCACGGGGGATTCTACAAGGTTGTTACGAGGCGGGTTGAAACCGCGCCTCTATCGGCTTTCGCCGACGCTTCGCGAACACTTCTTGTGCGGTACGATCTATTCAGTGACTTGAAAATTTCATACCGGTGTGGGAGTGTCAAGCTCCCTCTACCCACCTTAGCTAGGTCTATATTTAGCTGTGTGGCTACTTTCCTGGCAATGTTGGCCGCACCATTGCAGTCGGCATTTACCAGGTATCCCTCAGAAGTTTTATACAAACCACGCCTTACCCGACATCCTGACGGAAACCACCCGTTGGGTTTTTCACCATATTTTGGTAATGGATCGTCGTCAAGGAAAGACGCTTTGCTGGTGTACGATTCCTCGGTAATTGTTAGTTTAATGCCGTACTCAGGGCAAAGTTGTTTCAGCCGTTCGATTAGTCTCTTGGTCGGGATGACTACGAAATTCTGATTGCCACGTTTGCCCATATTAGAACGGCTTTTCTGTCCTTCGTTCCAGCCGATAATTAGGTTTCCAATGCGATCATTTAAGCACCGATTGATAATGAATCTAGCAGCTTTGTTGATCGCATCCCGTATCTGGTTGTTTCGTTTCCGCTGCACTCGATCTAGCTTGGAATCCCAGTAAAACTCTGGTTTCCCCTGTTTGTACTTGGCGACTAACCGGCAGTACCCCTGATTCATTGACTTGAGTTTTCGACCGTCAATTATCAGGCTCTTGCCAAGGGTTGAAAGCCCAGTCAGCCAGTTCGTCCCGCCGTGATCAAAACTCCACGCTTGGGAATAGTCGAGGTTGGGGTTATCAGAGATTGGTTGCTTCTCGTCATCAATTACCCAGTCGATCCAAAGTTGCCCAAGGTACGGACGAACAGTTATCTGTTTTACCCAGTCCGGATCTATAAAGTCCGGCGGCTCCAGGGTAATCTCGGTGATCAACTCAGGTTTTGTTTCCTTGCTGATCGAAGGGTAGAACAACCCTGACTTATAACCAAGAGCTTGTCTAGGGAAAGTTACAGCTGCCAATCCGCCTTTCTTTCTGTATCTTGGCAGTTTTGGTCTATCGACTTTTCCCTTGTAATAATGGCCGACTAACTGATTGTAGCTATTGATTGATTCGGCTACAGTCTTGAGAGTTTGTTGTGCCGACTGAGCTGCCATCGCCTTATAGTGAGGATTCTCTTTTAGATTCTTGCAGAGTTCGGCATATTTGACACTGCATTTATAGGTTTTCCACCCATATCTAAGATCATCCTCTCGCCAGTAAGTCGTAAAAGCTTCTTCTTGCTGTTCTAACCAGGTGTAATGTTTTTGTTTGGAGTAATAGATAGCACAATTTACCAGACTATTCGCTTGTTGGCACTGAAATACCCAAAAAGCTTGCTCTTCCTCTGTCAAGTTGGCTTTTACTGGAATCGTCTTGTACATTTGATTGCCTCCTACTATAATCGGAACATTCGTGCGCGCAAATAGTATTCCAAAAATGAAAGACGAACGATTGATGATCCGAATTAATAAATTTGAAAAAATGCAATTAAAGCAAGAAGCAGAACGGCGTGGGATGACTCCATCTGAGTTGGTCAGAAGTCTAATAGCCAAATTTCCTGAACCTAAGCAGAGGGACACGGCGGGTTAAAACCCGTCGCGTCCGTTTCATCCCCTCCTTAAAAGAGAGGGGCTCTCACGTTCCCGGATGTTTTGGTAGCGTGCGCTATGGGCATAAACTCATAGCTAAAAGCTGATAGCTGATAGCTGATAGCTGATAGCTGAATGGTTACTCAGTTATAATCACAGATTTAGGGGATCAGCTTCATACAATCATAACTTTTTTTACGTTTCTTAATCAAAAAACATAATTTGTTATCTTAGGGAAATATAAAGTATGAAGTATCAAGTATTAAGTATGAAGTATTACGTAAGCTGTCGCCCATTTAAATAACCTTGTCTTGATCCAAAGCGCCAGTGGGGAGGGGCTGCATCAAGACAAGGATTTGAGATATTTTAAAAAAATTTGTTTCTGGCTACTGTTGGCCTTTGGCGCGATCGCTGCTATGGAGGAGGCTAAACTCTTGCCCCTTCAATTAAAAGCTCTAAAATTGTAGGAGTATCGAGTCAGGAGCATCGAGTCATAATAAATGGAATCAAGATAAATTATTTCCCAGTTACTTGGCAATTAATCAGAGTTTTATCAACAATAAAATTCTGTATTATTCCCATCAATTCTGTAGTCTTGTCCTGACTTCTGACTCCTGACTTCTGACTCCTGACTCCTGAAAAAACTAACCACTTTCTTACATCGAACTGAGGTTAATTTTTAACATCCTACGCTTAAGCCTTTGCCAGCTTCCGCTCTAGATCAAACAAGAAACCGTGGATGTACTCCTCAGTCCATTCACTGCCATAAAATCTCTGAAACATACCACGAGCTGGGTCTTTCTCAGCACGATAACCCAGATAACGCAGTTGAGCTTCCTTGATGGCTTTGAGATGCTCGGAATCAGTAATTAGTTCTGCCTGATCCACAAAATCTAAGTAAGCTGTCAGATAGTCCTTGAAGGCAGCAAACACCCGATTTTCCACTACTTCGGTTTCCTTAGGGCGTGTCCACAGGAAAGCTGGGGAAAAGAACGGTGTTGCTTCCTCAGGAAAGTCTCCTCCCCAAGGCAAATGCTGTTGATGAGCCTTGAAAATCGGTAGGATAGGTTCCGTGTAACGAGCTTGATAGGCTGGGTCATCTCGGAACAGGGGCTGCATATCCAAGGCAATCAGATGTCCACCAGGTAAGGTCACTAAGTCAGCCCCGAAGAAGGGGAGGTCATAGTTGAGGTGGGGGAAGATTACAAAATTGAGTACCTGTAATGCTGCTCCCCCCTGGACATGAGCAGCTCGAATTTGTCTGATTTTGGGTGCAGCAAAGCCATAACTGGTGGTCAGGACATCTTGCTGCTTTTTCCCTTTCCCCACTGTTGCGAATTTGCTTTCAAACCCAGGGGGAATGGGATAAGGCTGTAGATCAAGGCGCTCTTTTAGATATGCGATCGCGTAGTCTAGAAACGGCTGATAGAGAGTCATGTTTGGCTTTGACTAACGGCTAAAGGCATGGCATTTTCAAATAAGAACTCATATAAGAACTGCTCTGCCCACTCGGGACCAAAGTAGCTGCTGAACAGACCATGGGCTGGGTCTCTGTCGGCACTATACTGGTCGTAGTCTTTCTGTGCCTTAACAATGCGCTCAATATCTTCTGGCTCAGTTAGAGGCTCAGCTTGCTCCACCATTTGCCAATATAACGCCAAGTAGTCTTTGTAAGCCTCAAAGACTTCTGTTTTCACTGTCTCTAGGGAATCGATTTTGGCAAACAGTAGATACTTAGAGAAGTACTGGTTGGCATCATAAAACTTCATTTCTAAGTTTTGTGCCAAGTCCTGATAGCGATCGCGAATGACTCGCATCGGTTCAATATATTTTTCCTGATACGCTTCATCCCTGAACAATGGCTGAAAGTCTAGAACCACCAGGATCTTCTTTTTGCCAAAGGCTAAGAAGTCAATCCCTAGCAAAGGGAGATCGTAACAGTGACTGGGATATATCACACTGTTAAACACTTGAGAGACTGGTCCAACATCCATGTAGGTATAGCGAATCTTTCGCAATTCCGGGCATTGGTAACACCAGCTTTGAATAATTGCCCGATGTTTAGCGCGATCGCTTACCTGGCGTTCTAAGCCTGGGGGAATTGGTTGACTGCTTAAATCAAACCGCTTGAATAGCTCTTTTTCCAGATAGTCCAGGAAAGGCTGATACATTTATATTGCTCGTATACATAGTAAAACCCTTACTGAGCATAGAGTATCGCGATACTTCCTGTCTCATTTCTCCCAGACAAAGAAATAATCGTTAACATTTGGCTGATCTAACCTTTGTCTGAGCTAACCTTTGCCTGACTAAGGCACCCAAATCTACCTAAGGGGAAGCGTAAGCATTCAGCTAATCCACTACGCGCACCCTACTTGAGGTGCTATCAGCTAATCCGCTACGCGCACGCTACTTGAGGTGCTAATCCGCTAGGGGAAGAGTTTTTGAATAAGCGATGCAGCGCCGCCAAAGGGGTTTTCCACGGGGCTTTCAGCGATGCAGCGCGGACGCAGGTTCCGCAGGCAGCCCCTCCCCATGAGCGACTGCATCAAGACAACAGGTAAGCATTGGTTTAATCTCAGTGAAGTCACAGGCTGGAAGCTTATGCCACAAAGCTGACCGCTGACCGCTGACCACTGACCGCTGATCACTGGCCGCTGTTCGCGCAGCGTGCGCGTAGCGCATATGCTTATGGGGAAGCTTTCCTTGCCACCCTGTCAAAGCATTAGCAAGGAAAGCGCTGCCAGTCAATAGGGATTAGGTAAAGACTAATCCCTATTGTGTTATATGGCAAGGTACTTCATCAAAACTTTGCACACTTACTAGTTAAATGTACTGAAAACCCCAGTTTTTTCTGTAAGTAGTAAGTAAATAGTAATCAATTACTGAATAGATTATTTTAACAAAACTCGCGGAATTCCCCACCCTCTTCCAGGGTGTTGAAGTTACCGTAAGTAGAGGGTCGCCTTTATGGTTGGTCAGCTATGAGGAAAAGGGTTAAAACTGTAAGATTCGCGGCTCCACTCTACTAAGGCGCGCGTCTCTAGGATTGATAGCGAGACGATAGCCTAGTTTGAAAGACCCAAGAATTGACATGTTAATACGAAACACATATAATATTAACAAAGGTCGAGAAGCAGGTAAGCGTAGTGAAACACAAAGCCGTCAAAGTCAGAATCTATCCCACTCAAGAACAGGTTCAAATCCTTGCTCAACATTTTGGGTGTGCTCGTTGGTGGTGGAATTATGCGCTAAATCACTGTATAGAAACCTACAAGGAAACTGGCAAAGGTCTGAAACAATCTGCGCTCAACTCCATGCTTCCAAGACTTAAAAAAGAAAAAGAGACTGAATGGCTAAAAGAGTGTTACTCTCAAGTTTTGCAGTCTGTAAGCCTCAATCTTAGTCGCGCTTACCAGAACTTTTTTGAAGGTAGAGCAAAATATCCTAGATTCAAGTCATACCATCAGCGTCAATCAATTCAGTATCCGCAAAAAGTCAAGCAGGTAGGTGATTGTCTTAAATTCCCTGGGAAATTAGGGATTGTAAAAGCAGTAATTCATCGACCACTAGACGGAGAGATTAAGACTGTGACAGTCAGTAGGACTCCTTCTGGCAAATATCATGCTTCTGTGTTGATGGAATACGAGTCTGTTCGCGGAGCGGCTCTGAAAGAGCAAGGTACAAAACCGTCTGCGGATGGAAAAGTGATTGGTATTGATTTAGGTATCAAGGATTTTGCAATCACCTACGATGGCGAAAAGACCTCTAAGTTCAGCAACCCTAAGCACTTAGCGAAATACGAAAAGAAACTAGCCAAGAAACAGCGTATTGCTGCCCGGAAGGAAAAAGGTAGTAATAGGCGTGCAAAAGCCAAAAAGATTGTAGCTAAGGTATACGAACGGATTGGAAATGTCCGCCAAGACTACTTACACAAGCTGTCTAGAAAGATAGTCGATGACAACCAAGTAGTAGTAGTCGAAAACTTAAACGTCAAGGGCATGGTTCGTAACCATAAACTAGCTAAAGCAATATCTGATCTAGGTTGGGGAACCTTTGTAAATTTTATCTCCTACAAATGCGAAAAAGAAGGTAAAATGTTGGTTGAAATAAACCGGTGGTTTCCTAGTTCTAAGACTTGCTCTAATTGTCATTATCAAATCAAGGAGTTGCCGCTTGATGTAAGGACTTGGACTTGTCCGAGTTGCGGAACTCATCACGACAGAGATGGTAATGCAGCAAAAAATATCAGAGCAGAAGGAATCAGAATGCTATCCTCCTCTGGGACGGGGGAGGTCAACGCCAGTGGAGAAGAAGTAAGACCAAGACGTGGGCGTCCGTCCAAGTTAAGGCGTTCTTCCGTGAAGCTGGAAGCCCCGACCTCTACGTTCGCGTAGCGTGGCCATAGGCCAATTAGGTCGGGGTAGTTCACTTAATTACCTTTGAGCCGTAATTCGCTAATTTTCCCATTTTTTTTAAAGGGAAAATTAAAGTCTTAAGTGCCATTCTATCCGCCACATGGATGGTGGTGGTTTCTACAGCGCGAGTTTTTAGATTAACTTTGGATGATGACTTTAACCCCATTAACTAATATAGCATCAGTATCGATAACTAACCGAGAACTCCAAACTAAACCAGAACTCCAGTTACTCCTCTACTGTGTCCGAACCAGCATCGACGAAGCGACTGCTAAGTCTATCAAAGGTTTACTGCTTGAGCAAGACATCGACTGGACTTATCTGCTCAAAACAGCTCGCCGTCAGAAAGTCTTACCGCTGCTGTACCATAGTCTCAAAAATACCTGCCCAGACCTGGTTCCCCAGAACATCCTCAAACAACTTCGAGATTATTTCCAGCACTTAGTCGTACACAACACATTTCTCATTCAGAAACTACTCAACCTCCTGACTCTTCTGGAGAAACACGGAATTTCTGCTATCCCCTTCAAAGGGCCTACCCTTGCTGTTTCCGTTTACGGCAATCTGGGGCTGCGGCAGTTCGGTGACTTAGACATCCTGGTTGATCACCACGACATCCCGAGAGTTAAAGAATTACTCTTGTCTCAAGGGTATGAATTGCAAAAAGACCTGGGCTGGGAGTATCACTTTGTGGATAAAAAGAGTCGAGTTTGTATTGACCTTCACCAGGGGATTGTACCCGATTTATTCTGTTTGCCATTAGATTTTGAGTATTTGCGATCGCATCTTCAGCCTCTATCTCTTGCTGGTAAGACAGTCTCTACTATCTCGCCAGAACAGATGCTGTTAATTCTCTGTGTGCAATTGGGCAAAGACTGTTGTCACTGGAGTGTACGTCTGGCTCAGTTATGCGACGTTGCTCAACTACTCCGTACTCATCCCCAGTTAGATTGGCGCAGAGTACTGGCAGAGGCTCAAAAGCTCGGTTGTGAACGCATGCTCTTGCTTGACCTTTGCCTAGTCAGGGATTTGCTGGGAGTCACGTTGCCACAGATAGTCTTAAATAAATTGCAAGCCCAACCAGTCTCCCAATCCCTCGCTATCCAAGTACGATCACAGCTTTTCCGTGACCTTGAACAGCCACCTAAGCTCTCAGAAGCAAAAGGGTTTTGGGTCTTTTTCTTGTCTTACAATCATCGCTTCTACTTCAGCATGAGAGAGCGTCTGCATGACAGAGTAATGTACTGTCTCCATTGGCTAAAAAACAGTTTGTTTGTTACCGTCATGCCCAACGAAGCGGATTGGGCGTTACTCTCCCTGCCTAGAGTGCTGGCTTTCCTGTATTATCCAATCCATATAATACGGTTGTTAATTAAGCATGGCATACAACCAATTTTCAGAACTCATCACGAGCCGCACTCCTTGTGATACCGAGTTGCATTCAAAGATAGTAGATTGGTTGGATAGGGAGATGGGGAGATGGGGAGATGGGGAGATTGGGGGAAGAGAAAGTTGTACGTTTGAGCGCAACTTGGTATGAAATCTTTATCTGTCATTTTTATATAGCATTTCTCAGACTTATTAGGTAAATTCAATGTCTTGATGCAGTCGATCATGGGGGAACCCCCACAGGTAGGCGCTGCTTTGCTACTCCCTACTCCCTACTCCCTACTCCCTACTCCCTACTCCCTACTCCCTAAATCTGATCACCAAACCGATGCTCTAGAGAGAACTATCTAAAGCAGCAGCTACCACCCGATGCTCTTCATCCTTCATCAGTTCTCCCAATGCCGCTTTAGCATCGGGGGAATCAAATCGTTTGAGGGCACGGGCAACATGCATCCGAATACGCCACCATTGTGCATCTTTCAGAGCCAGAATTTGGTGCAATGCCTCAGTTTGCTTAATAGTACCAGCCAGTAAACCTAAGGCATCAATTCCTGCTTCTCGGACAGTTGGGTCTTCCCCTGCTAAGCCGCAAATACAAATAGTATAGAGTTCTTCTGGACAAGACATTTCCACCAAAGCAGCAAGAATGCTACGGCGCACCAGCCAGTGATCATCCTGTTGAAAGGTCGTGACCAGATGAGATATTGACACGTCTCCATACTTAGACAAGGAATTGGAAGCTTCTGCCCTTACATTGGGATCTGTATCAAATTGCATCAAATTTAACAACGCAGCATAGGACTCGTCAGTCCGTTTATTCCCAAGTCCCATGGCCACAAAGGAGCGCACTAAAAACTCTGGGTCCTTGAGTTTACTTGTTAGTAGGGGAACAGCTACATCTGAACCATACTCTCTCAAAGCAGTAAGTGCCCTGAGGCGATCCTGGGCATTTGGACTTTTGAGAGAGATTTCGATTTGGCGGATGTCCATAGCACTACAGAGCCAGCTTTTTTTACATTTCTTAATACCTTTAATCAAAGATTATCATAATTTAGTATAATTCTCATCAAGTGAACTAGCCTTAGCTACTAGGAGAAGCTAAGGCTAGTTCAGTTTATAGTTTTTGTTTTTGTTAACCGTTGCGTTGATGACATGCTAAGGTCAAGCCTAAGCATTCAGCCGTCAGCCGTCAGCCGTCAGCCGTCAGCCGTGAGCTAAAAGCTCACGCTACGCGAACAGACGTCAGCTAAAGGCTCACGCTACTTGAGGTGCTTTTTGGCACAGGTTTCGACGCTGGGACTTCACTCAGATTAAACCAATGCTTAGTTGTTTTATTCATAGGACTTACGCAAATCCCTCAATTTAACGCTACCTGTAGGGTGGGCAAAACCTTGCCCACCCTACCCATGGAGTCTGTCCGTAAGTCCTGATTCAAAAGCTGATAGCTGATAGCTGATAGCTGATAGCTGATAGCTGATAGCTGATAGCTAAATAATTATGGTCAACCTTGGCCTTTCGGCCACGCTATGCGAACAATCTGAAACCGTCAACCTTAAACAAAAATCAACCATGACGACTCAATTAAGCGACTATCTCAAAGAGCTAATTACCAAAGCCAGAATTGTCAGCTTTACCAACTGGCAAGACTCCTATCCCCCAGAGATTATCCAGCATTTCCAGGCAGCTGATGATCATGGTCGCTATCTTAGCGATGATGACTTGCACCATATTAAAGCCTGTTCACCAGATAAGGAGCCCTTAATCAATACAGCCAAATTTTTGCGGGATAACGCTTCTGATATTGTTTCCGAAGCCCGGGAAACCGTATTGGCTCAATATCCTGATATTACTAAACCAGGGGGTAGTCTTTATCCTGCCCCACGAGCAGAAGCCTGTTGGCGAGATTTTTGGCATTTCCTCCGTTGTATTACCTATGGAATTGCTGGGAGTAGCACCGAGTTTACTAGTGCTGAAGGACTGCACTATATGAACTTGTTGTACAAAGAAATGCAAGTTCCAATCCCCGCAATGGTATCAGGATTAGAACAGATAAAGGCAGCTAGTTTAAAGAGATTATCTGAACCAGAGACAATAGCAGATTATTTCGATCATTTAATTAATAAATTGAAACAATTTAGCTAAACCAATACCTCATAATTAAAACTATAAAAAATAGAATAGATATTAACAATTTAAAAATAGTTATTTTAAAATATTTTAATTAACAAAATCATGTCCATATCCAAATTTAACGAGATAGGGGGAGTTTGAGGGGGCGAAATTCCCCACCTTGTAAGAAGGTGGGGAATTTCGCCCCCTCAAAAACTTTTGCCGTTCGCACCTCAAGTAGCGTGGCCATAGGCCAAGGGTCGGCTTGGCCGAATCCCTTGACGATTTATCACGAATTGTATATACTGATATGTAGGTCGATAGCAAATGCAGAAAGAATGAGACATCAAGCCGTAAAAATCCGAATTTACCCCACACAAGAGCAAGTTCATATACTTGCTCAGCACTTTGGTTGTGCTCGTTGGTGGTGGAATTATGCGCTAAATCAGTGCATAGAAACCTACAAGAAAACTGGGAAAGGATTGTCTCGTTCTGCACTCAATGCTATGTTGCCAAAACTCAAAAAAGAAGAGAAAACCGTATGGCTAAAAGATTGTTACTCTCAGATTTTGCAATCGGTCAGTCTCAATCTTAGCCGTGCATATCAAAATTTTTTTGAAGGTAGAGCTAAATATCCTAAATTCAAATCATATCATCACCGTCAATCAATCCAATATCCACAGTACGTAAAACAGGTATGTAACTGCCTCAAATTTCCCGGAAAGTTGGGAGTTGTTAAAGCAGTAATCCACCGACCACTAGACGGGGAAATCAAAACTGTCACAGTCAGTAAGACTCCTTCTGGTAAATACTACGCCTCTGTACTGATGGAATACGATTCGAACGACACAAAGCCATCTACTAATGGTAAAGTGATTGGCATTGATTTAGGTATTAAAGATTTTGCGATCACCTACGATGGCGAAAAAACTTCTAAATTTGGGAATCCCAAGCATTTAGCAAAGTCCGAAAATAAACTGGCGAAAAAGCAGCGTATTGCTGCCCGAAAGAAAAAAGGTAGCAATGGACGCAAAAAGGCAAAAAAAATTGTAGCTAAGGTATACGAACGGATTGGAAATGTTCGCCAAGACTACCTACATAAGCTATCTAGAAAGATAGTGGATCAAAACCAAGTAGTGGTAGTCGAAAACCTGAATGTCAAGGGCATGGTTCGTAACCATAAACTAGCTAAAGCAATTTCTGATCTAGGTTGGGGAATCTTTGTAAACTTCCTCTCTTATAAGTGCGAAAAGGAGGGGAAGGTGTTAGTTGAGATAAACCGTTGGTTTCCCAGCTCTAAGACCTGTTCTAATTGTCATTATCAAATCAAAGAGTTACCGCTTGATGTAAGAGTTTGGACTTGTCCAAGTTGTGGAACTCACCACGATAGAGATGGTAATGCGGCAAAAAATATTAGGGCAGAAGGGATCAGAATGCTATCCTCCTCTGGGACGGGGGAGGTCAACGCCAGTGGAGAAGAAGTAAGACCAAGACGTGGACGTCCGTCCAAGTTGAGGTGCGAACCGTGGCGAATTTAATTCGCCTACGGAAAGCGCACCTTCGGCATTCTTCCGTGAAGCTGGAAGCCCCGACCTCAACGTTCGCGTAGCGTGGCCATAGGCCAAGTAGGTCGGGGTAGTTCACATACTTCTTTGATTGCTGCGTAGGAAGCTGGGTGGCACAACGTACCTATCACGATCTGACTCACCAGCAGGTAGAGCGCTCCCGTACAGAATTCACCATTGAACCCCTGTCTTCTCCCCTCAAAACTAAGGTGTTGATAGATAATCAGCAACCTGACTTACCTAATATCAATGACCTGTGTGGTTATCATCTTGGTTTCGAAACAGTTTCTGAAAAAGGTGAACGGGTGTCCCAACAACTGAATATGCTTTTTGTCCCTCAGGTCGAAGAATCAATGATTATAGAGGGAGATTATTTACGCGATCGCGCCTACGAAGAAGCTAAACCTAAAGTCGCTCATTTTAGCTTCGATACCAATAAACTAGAACTTTTGATGACCACCTACTATACCCGTGTGGTATCTGTTGATTCTATTAGCCTGATCAATCCCAACTTAAGAATCCGCAAAATTATTAATTACCAGCGTCCTCCAGAAAGCGAACCTCTAGACAAGGTGGTGCTAGTAGGATTTGGCGTGGAACAAAAAGTTTGATAATTAGCGTAGCATTTCTCAATTGGGTAAGGTACTTTCGTTCTGGGTTAATGGGAGTCGGGAGTCTTTAATAGGGAATAGGGAATAGGGAATAGGGAATAGGGAATAGGGAATAGGGAATAGGGAATAGGAAACCAATCCTGTGTACCTCATTACTATGATAAATGCTATAAATCCTGTTGATGGTTAACTGTAAACAGTTGACTGTTATGTTTTCGTTGATACTAGTTCTGGTTTCCACACATAACTGTCATAAAAGTTTACAATTACTAATGTTGAAGGATTGGAGCCACGGTGTATAACTGAAGGTGTAAATCCGGGTAAAGGCTCTAATTTACTAGGTTTGCGTAACGTACAACACCATTGAGCTGAGGATTCAGCTGCTATACGCAAACAAAATTGTTAACTTTTTTAAATCAAACTACACATAGCAAATGGAGCTTACTGAGTTTATAGAACGTTCTATTGGACGTTGGCGATCGCAACGCAGCGGTCATCACTTAGCGTTTAGTCACTTTGAGGAAATACGCTCAACTATTGATATCGTTGCCCTTGAGGCTGATGACTCAGCTGTGATTGACATTTGCAAACTATACGATATTGATCCCACAACTGCCTTGCATCCCTTTCGCATGAGTTGGGAAGGTGAATCAGATTGGGATGAAGAGGACATCCAGTCTGGGAGTTGCGTTCTAGTCCCTATCCCCGATCCTGAAAACCCCGATCGGGGAAAACTGCTCAGAGAGCAAGGCTATGCCGAGACCATTGCAGCAGTGGGCAACTATCACCTGACTGAAGATGGTACCTTCACTTTGCTAACGGAGTATGACCGAGCAGCTGCTGAAGAACGGATTTGGTTTGCCACACCGAATTTACGTTTTCGGGTTTCCTTGATTAAAACCAGTTCTGGTCAAGGGGTGACTACAGCCTCGTTTTCTTCAGAAATCCGCGACTTATCCCAATCGGGGTGAAAGTTAGCAGCTTGAACAGTTAAGGTCATAATTTAGATTTTTTTTAATCTTGTTTAACTCTAAGTTTTCAATAGATTAATACACTAATGTTGTCTAGTACTACCGATAAAACTACCAGTAATTTACTGACTCTAGCTAGTTGGATGGCTGGAGATTTTAGTAACCAAAAACAAGCGATTGATAATCCTCAGCTTTACGCTCACATTCATGTTTTCTTTCGCCCCTTGCCCTTTGATTTCTTTTCGGGTATTGGTTTCTACTCTGAGCAAGCCTATGACTATGATCTTTGGAGTCCCTACCGTCAGGGAGTCCATCGCCTGATTGATAAAGGTGATCATAGTTATATAGAAAATTACAGCCTTAAGGATCCAGTTCTTTATGCCGGTGCGGCACGAGAACTAGATATTCTCAAAACCATCACCCCTGATGCTATAGAACGTCGCTACAACTGTTCAATGATTTTCTGGCGAGAAGGTGACATGTTTCGTGGCAGTGTAGAACCCGGTTGCCAGTGTTTCATCCAACGTAATGGGCGTAAAACTTATCTGGTCAGTGATGTGGAATTGACTGAAACAACTTGGAACAGCCTAGATCAGGGTATGGATGTCAATACTCATGAGCACGTATGGGGCTCAGCAGCTGGTCATTTACGATTTGATAAACGGCAAAGTTTTGCTGACGAATTACCGGATTTGTAGCGCGGATTTGTAGCCCATATTTATCAGCAACAAGGGATTGGCTTTTAATACAAATACCAACAAATACTAAGTAAATTAGGGTAAGTAAAAAAATCCTCTAATCTAGACTACTCAAAATAACCAAACTTTTTGTTACCACCCGACAAACTTAAAAGTGGTATTTTATTGCTACTCTCTAAATAATTATTAAAGGGATTATTAGTTATTAGCCTAAAGCCTATAGGGTTTCTAAATGAATTGTGACAATTTTTGTTGTCTCTTCCCTACTCCCTACTCCCTACTCCCTATTCCCTTTGTTATAAAACCATTAACCGATAATCTTAATTACCAATAATAGAGTTGAGGATGATTTGTGTACAGCTAATGCTACCGCCAAAAGCTCAAAAAAAGATGCAGTGCTGGATTAGGAGCAGACATTTGATCTGCTCCGGTCACTTTTTTATCTTTGAGACGGTAGAATATACAACGGTTGAACGATTCTCGGAATGTGTCGAGAGTCTCGGAGGAAGTGTAATATCCGTTAAACCCATTAAAAAAATTTGGATTGGCTCCCATCGCCAAGTTATTTTGTATCAAGCTAAAGCGAGTTTACATACACCTCATCATGACCTCAAACAATACTGGATAAAATACGGGAGTTTCCGCACCAGATTTGATGAACGTTCGTGAACCCCCCCCACTGAACCAGTCTATAGCTAAGCATTCAGCCGTCAGTGGTCAGTAGTCAGTAGTCAGTGGTCAGTGGTCAGTGGTCAGCCTTTGGCACCTCAAGTAGGGTGCGCGTAGCGCATAAATAGCTGATCGCTGATCGCTGTTCGCTGATCGCTGTTCGCTGTTCGCTGATCGCTGTTCGCGTAGCGTGCGCGTAGCGCATAAGCTTATATAGCAGTCGCCAGGGCAGGCGCGGACATGACAAAAGTCTCAAACCTAAGTAAGCGCAAGAGTTTGACTTCTGACTTCTGACTTCTGACTTCTGACTTCTGCTATAGCTTAATGCTTACCAATTAGTTGACGTATTTTAGTCTTGGGTTAATTGGAGTAGGCAGTAATGGAGGATAATATATCACAGTTAGGTACATCCAATTATTAAGTTTTGTATATAGCTGCCGAGTCGGTTAACCGACTCCAGTGTGATCGACTGGTGACCTTGTGACGAATATTACAGATTATTACTTTGTTGTTAATAAATGAGACTGCGGTCCCCATAATCCGCTAATCATAATAATCAGCTGGTCAAATTTGATAAATGACAAGCAAGATAGCAAACTAGTTAAGTACCTTTAATTTTAAGGAGATCTCAATGCTTGACGCTTTTTCCAGAGCTGTAGTTACAGCAGATAGCAAAACCGCATGTCTAGGTGCTGGAGACCTGGCTGAACTAAAAGGCTTTATTGCTGATGGTAATAAGCGCCTTGATATTGTCAACATTATCGCCAGCGACGCCAGCTGCATAGTTTCCGATGCTGTTTCTGGCATGATCTGCGAAAACACTGGTTTGATTCAAGCTGGTGGTAACTGCTACCCCAACCGCCGCATGGCTGCTTGCTTGCGTGATGGTGAAATCATCCTCCGCTATGTGACCTATGCCATCTTGGCTGGTGATGCTTCTGTACTCAGCGACCGCTGCCTGAATGGTCTCAAGGAAACCTACAGCGCTCTGGGTGTACCCACTACCTCCACAGCTCGTGCTGTTGGAATCATGAAAGCGGCTGCAGTTGCTTTCGTTAACAACACCGCTAGCCAGCGCAAGTTTGAACTCACTTCCGGGGATTGTTCCTCCTTAGCTGCTGAAACTGCTGGTTACTTCGACGCAGTAGTTGCTGCTATCAGCTAGTCTTTCCCTTTTGCCTAAGATAACCAAGCTCCTGCCAAAGCGAGCTGGGAAAGCGAAAAGCTAAGTATAATCTTTGTCAAAACCCATTCAGGAGATATATAAAGATGAAATCAGTTATAACCACAGTTGTTACTGCTGCGGATGCGGCAGGCCGTTTCCCTAGCAGCTCTGACCTTGAGTCTGTTCAAGGTAGCCTGCAACGGGCTGCTGCTCGTATGGAAGCTGCTGAAAAGCTAGCAGCTGGCATTGATGCTGTAACCAAAGAAGCTGGTGATGCTTGCTTTAAGAAGTATCCTTACCTGAAAGAATCTGGTGAAGCTGGGGATTCTCAAGTCAAAGTTGACAAGTGCTACCGGGATCTCGGTCACTACCTACGCTTGATCAACTACTGCTTGGTTGTTGGCGGTACTGGTCCTCTAGATGAGTGGGGTATTGCTGGTCAGCGTGAAGTTTACCGTTCTTTGAACCTACCTACCCCTCCCTATATCGCAGCTCTTGAGTTCACTCGCGATCGCGGTTGTGCTCCTCGTGACATGTCTCCTCAAGCTTTGGTTGAGTACAAAACTTACCTCGACTATGTAATCAACTCCCTGTCCTAAGGAGATCACGGTTAAAATCCGTCGCTGATTGACTAACATTTCGATCAGCACCTGGGGACTCTTAGTACGTTGCTTTGCCTGAATTGGTTGAGTACCGTCAAAGAGTCCCCTAATTGTTTTGGGAAGTTAGGGGGGAAAACCAACTAAACTACTTAGTAAAACCTATTGTTAATTGCTAAATAACTACTAAATCACTACTAAATCACTGATGGATAAACGTTTTGCCAATATATTTAATTTGACCGAAGATCAAGCGATCGCACTTTTAAAGACCCCCTTAGAGCAGCTGGAAGACCCATCTGATCGCTATCTGGCTGCATCCCATTTAATTAACTTTGACACCGAGCGCTCAATCAATGCCTTGATGGAAACCGTGCAAGAGCAAAACTCAGAAATGTACCATCGTATCGCTCGACGCAAGGCAGTAGAAAGTTTAGGTCGTCTGAAAGCCTCTGTAGCCCTACCCATCATTCGCTCATGTCTAGGGGATGAGGATTGTTACACGGTGGAAAATGCTGTCTGGGCAATTGGGGAAATTGGTACTCAAGATCCGGAAATTCTCGAAGAAATTGCCCAGCTACTGGAGAAGCCAGGTCAGACTTATCGGGTGATTATCCAAACTCTGGCAGCACTGGACTATAAACCAGCCCTTGAGAAGATTAAGACCTTTACTAAATCCGATAATGAACCCATAGCCAGTGCTGCGATCGCAACGGTTTGTCGGTTCACAGGGGATACCACCGAAATGCACAAAGTGATGGCATTCCTACAACACTCTAGTGTCAATGCCCGACGAGCCTGTATTCAAGACCTGATTGATGCCCGATACTACCAAGGAATTCCGAAAATTGCCACCTGTCCCATTTCCATGGTCTTTCGAATACGAGGAATTCGCCTCTTGGCAGAGGCTGGGTTGCCAGCCGGTAATATCACCTTTGAGGAGATCGAACCATCACTCGATCAAGTGATTCGTGATCATCCTGATCACCTAGAGCTGGTTCATGAATATGACCAAATGCCCAGTTTAGAATTCTTGATTAACGAGCTATACCATACAGATTTTGGGCGGTGTTATCTAGGCAGTAAAACTCTGCTGAAGTTATCCCCAGATGCTGTCGCTGAAGCCCTACTGGCTACCTATGCTGACAAAGCCCATAACGATTATGGTGCTCACTACCATGTGGTCAAACTCTTAGGCTGGCTCAAATACGCTGATGCCTACGATTTGATAGTGGAAGCCTTACACAATAAAGCACCCCAGTTTCAAAAATCCCGTGCTGCTGCTGCTATTGCCTTGGGGAATTTAGGGGATAAACGGGCAATTCCCTTACTCAAAGACAGCCTCAATACCAAGATTTTTAACTTGAAATATGCCAGTTTAATCGCATTAGAGCAGTTAGGGGATACCAGTGGTCAAGAGCTGGCAGCTAATGATTCAGATTGGTTGATTCGGGAGAAAGCAGTTACTAAAGCAGTTACTAGTCATTAATCATTAGGATTAGTCATTAGTCACCTTGGAAGAGCGTCTTTAGTGTGCTAAGGACTAATCATGCTGTGGTAATTGGTAATTGGGATCGCCTATCACACGCTTTGCAGCCAGGATAATATAGAGAATTATCACCGCCATAGTCTAGGCCAGATCATGACTGAGACAGTACCTAGAGTCAAATTACCTCCGCCTTTCCCTGACCACACCCAGCTACCGGAGTCAGATGGTACATTTGTGAAAAACTTTCAAGAGCATCCCCAAAGCATAATTCTAACGGATTCGATTGGAGAGATATTACAACAGCGACATCCTGATGGACAATATGCTATTGGGCAAGACTGTGGTATCTACTGGCGAGAAACTGACCCACCTGAGAAAGGAGCCGAAGCACCTGATTGGTTCTATGTTCCCAATGTCCCTCCTCAGCTAGATGGTAAAATTCGTCGCTCCTATGTGGTGTGGCGGGAACATATAGCACCATTAATTGCTTTAGAATTTGCCAGTGGCAATGGGGATGAAGAACGGGACAAAACCCCGTTATCCCTCTCGAATCAAGGAGAAGTAACTAAGCCAGGGAAGTTTTGGGTATATGAGCAAATTATCAGAATTCCCTACTATGGTATTTATCAAATAAACAACGGCTCTCTTGAAGTCTATACCTTGGTCAGTGGGTTTTATCAGAAATTAACCCCTAATCAACGAGGGCATTATTCTATTTCACCGTTGGGTGTAGAACTAGGCTTATGGCAAGGAAGTTATCAGAATCAAACTCAACTATGGCTAAGGTGGTGGGATGAGGAAGGAAATCTGTTGCTGATTGGTGATGAACGAGCTGTTCTAGAAAGGGAAAGAGCTGAACAAGAGCGACAACGTGCTGAAGAAGCAGAGTCTATAGTTGAGCAGGAGCGCCAAAGAACTCAAGCCGCTTTAGCTAGAGCGGCTCGGCTGGCTGAGCAGTTAAGAGCAGCAGGTATTGACCCTGATCTTGACGATACGGTTTAGCACTTAAGCAAACAGTTAAAAGTTTATTGATACAAAAGTATACAATTAGACCGATAGAAGGAAATTTTTGTAATGTTTTGTTGCTTTGTTTCTCATAAATGGGACTAGAGTGTCAAATAGCTTTTATCGTCTAAATTGGTTAGTCAATTGATGAACGACAAGACCAATAATTTTAAGTCCTTGTTATTGATAAGGAGATTTTAATGCTAGACGCTTTTTCAAAAGCCGTAGTTGCTGCCGATTCCGCAGGTGGATTTGTTGGTGGTGCTGATTTAGAGGCTCTGAAGGGATTTGTTGCTGATGGCAACAAGCGCCTTGATGCTGTAAATTTTATTGCCAGCAATGCTAGCTGTATCGTTACTGATGCGGTTGCTGGTATCGTTTGCGAAAGCCCTGGTTTAACTGCTCCTGGTGGCGGTGTTTACACCAACCGCAAGATGGCTGCTTGTCTACGTGATGGCGAAATCGTCTTGCGTTATGTTTGCTACGCCGTTCTCAGCGGAGATAGTTCTGTACTGGCTGACCGCTGCTTGAATGGTCTTAAGGAAACCTACGCTGCTTTGGGCGTTCCCACTGGTAATACTGGCCGGGCTGTTGGCATCATGAAGGCTGCTGCTGTGGCTTTTGTTACCAACACTGCATCTCAACGCAAAGAGTCTGTTACTAGTGGTGATTGTTCCTCTTTGGCTGCAGAAGTCGGTAGCTACTTCGATGCAGTCGGCAGTGCTATTAGCTAGTCTCCCTGCTCAGGAGAATTTCAATTACACTGACCTTTTGCCGAAATCAATTTTAAGACAGGAGATATCTTAATTATGAAATCAGTGTTAACCACTGTTGTTGCTTCCGCTGACCTAGGAGGTCGGTTTCCTAGCGCTTCTGACCTAGAATCAGTTCAAGGTAGCTTGCAACGTTCTGCTGCTCGTATGGAAGCTGCTGAAAAGTTGGCAGGTAACTACGACGCTGTAGCTCAAGAAGCTGTTGATGCTATCTATAAAAAGTTCCCCAACGGTAGTGGTCGGGACATCGATGCAGGTACTCAGAAAGAAAAGTGCAAGCGTGACATCGTTCACTACCTGCGTTTGATCAACTATTGCCTAGTTGTTGGTGGTACTGGTCCTCTGGATGAGTGGGGTATTGCTGGCGCTCGTGAAGTCTACAAAGCTTTAGGTATCGATGCCGCTACCTATGTTACTGGTTTGACCGTCCTCCGGGATCGTGGCTGCGCTCCTCGTGATATGTCTGCCCAAGCCTTGGTTGAATACCGGGGTTATCTTGACTATGTAATCAACTCTATGTCATAGGATTATTGCTATCCACTTTCTGTAGTGGCTAGCTGCCTCTAGTACTTTCGACTGAAGGGGTATCTTGGCAAAGTGCTGTGCCTGAAACAGGTTCAGCACTTTGCTAAGAACCCCTTAGTTGTTGTGCTTGAAGCTCCTGATACCAAGTGGCATTCAAAGAGAGTAGATGGCTTGGATAGGGAGATAGGGAGGTGGGGAGATGGTGAGATGGGGAGATGGGGAGATCGGCGGAAGAGAAAGTTGTACGTTTGACCGCAACTTGGTATGACTCCTCGATCAAGAATGTCTACTAATATTTTTTTACTGATATTTACGAATATCTACTAATGTCTACAGAAGAGTTATATCAACAATTAAAAAATAAAAATCCTAAACTCCGACAAAGAGCGATGCGGCAAATTGCAGCAGAGCGCACCGAGAATACTATTTCTGAGTTGATGGCAATTTTGGGTGATGAGGATGTGGTTTATCGGCGAGCAGCAGTGCAAACTCTAGGTGTGATTGGTCTTGATGCTGTACCGGTATTGGCAGAAACCTTAACAACTAGTGAAAATAACACCGTACGGGCTAGCTGTGCAAAAGCGCTGGCTTCGATCGCTCTTAACTACTCAGAAGAAACTTTCCCAACTGTCGGCTTGCAGGGTCTACAAACGGCCCTTAAAGACCCAGATCCCGTTGTAAAAATATCAACAGTTGGCGCACTGGGAACCATTGGTCCACCCGCTTTTGAAGCCCTAGTGGCTGCTTTGGACATCGACGATATTGCGCTTCAAGTTACTGTGCTACAGGCTCTAGGTTCCTTAGGGGATGAGAGAGGTATGGAAGTGCTATCTGCTGCCGCTGAGAATCAGGAAGCCGACCCCTATATCCGAGAATCAGCAGCTAGTTCGATATCACGCTTGGAACAGATTATCAACTTTGGTTCATCCAGGAAAGCATCTGGAGAATAATACCAGAATAATTATAGCAGAAGTCAGAAGTTTGAAGTCAGAAGTCAGAAGTTAAACTAGCTTTGTATCTAGGTTTGAGGAAAAGTGACTGTCCTACACTAGGCTTCGACTGCTATAAGAGAATTATTTGTTGTCATTAAAACCCAAAATTATCCCCAAAACTATCAACGAAGAAAGCCAGGGGAATTGACATAATTATTTATGCCTTCGGGCAATAGCTAAAACAATCTCCGGTTAAGCCTCTTGTTGAACTCTGTTTTGCCAATGGTTGCCCAACGCTTTAACTCAGAAATGTGTTTTTGTAAAGTTGCAATACGCTCCTCTTGCTCTTGATTATGCTGTTTCAAAGACTCATAACTCTCGGGAGCTTGATTAGCCGGAGATTCTTGTTGAGATAACTGACGCTCTAACTCAGCAATACGCTTCCCTTGCTCTTGAGTTTGCTGCTGTAGAACCTGATTACTTTCTACTTGTTGGGTCCCCTGAGATTGTTGCTCAGCTAGCTGCTTCTGTAACTTCTTAACCAGATTAGATTGCTGTTGTGCCTGCTGTTGCAGAGTCTGGTTACTCTCTACCTGTTGTGTTGCTAGAGATTTTTGGTCAGCTAACTTCTGTTGTAAGTCTTCAATCACATTAGCTTGCTGTTGAGCCTGCTGTTGTAAAGACTGATAACTTTCTGTCTGTTCAGCAGTTTGAGATTTTTGGTCTGCTAACTGCTTCTGTAATTTCTTAACCAGATTCCCTTGCTCTTGTGCCTGCTGTTGTAAAGACTGATAGCTTTCGGTTTGTTCAGCAGTTTGAGATTTTTGGTCTGCTAACTGCTTCTGTAATTTCTTAACCAGATTAGATTGCTCTTTAGCCTGCTGTTGTAAAGACTGATAGCTTTCGGTCTGTTCAGCAGTTTCAGATTTTTGGTCAGCTAGTTGCTTCTGTAATTTCTTAACCAGATTCCCTTGCTCTTGTGCCTGCTTTTGTAAAGACTGATAGCTTTCGGTCTGTTCAGCAGTTTCAGATTTTTGTTGAGCTAACTTCTGCTGTAAGTCTTCAATCAAATTAGCTTGCTCTTTAGCCTGCTGTTGCAAAGACTGGTAATCTTCTTGGGATACACCAGAACCACCAGGCTCAGACACATCAGCTTGTAGCGGTTGCTTACCCTCTATAACCTGAATCTTGGTTTTAGATGTTGTAGTTCCATTGTTGGAGGATGTTTCCTTAGCCTCCGGTGGATTTTCCAGGGCAATGGTCATACTTGCCTGCTGGCATGCGATCGCAATATTACCTCTGGCGATACGCTCAATTAGTTCCGAGCGGGACAATCCAGTATTCTGAGCCATCTGAGTCAACAAGCCAATGCCTGTAGGGGTCAGGGATATCCCCACCTTGGACTTACTTTCTGAATACTGGCTAGCAGTTTTACGGCTTTTCTTGGCCATTGGCTTTTCCTCCGGATCGGCTATTTAAAGTCTATATATTTTACTGTTAAAAGTACCTCTTTAAAAGCTTAAGTTAGAAGCTTTAGTTAAAAGCTTGTATTTCCCAGGTAGTTGTTGATGGTTGACCGCTGTCATTCAACTCTCAACAGTCAACCGTCAACAACCCACACATTTCTATGGCAACTGGCGATAGAGCTAATCCCAGCTCTAATAAGTACTAAGTTTTTCCTCTAATAACTACGAGGACGCCACTTATTCAACCGCGCTTCTGCAATCATAGCTAAACGCCGCTGATCAGCAACCTTTTCTTGTAAGGTAGCAATTTCCTGGGCCTGTTTTTCAGACTTTTGTTGGAGAGCTTCATAACTGTCTGGCTCTACAGTCGCTGCTGCCATGGGGATTGGGGGTGCCATGGTGGTGAAACCACTACCACCATTGCTCGAAGAACTGTAAGACTGCCATTTGCTAAACTGTGATTCTCCAAAGCTAGCCAATGGTCGTAAGTCTGCCAACTGTTTCTGCAAGCTTTCCAGCAGTTCTTCTTGCTCTTGGCATTTCCGTTCGATGGCTTGATAGGCTTCTGAGCGTTCTTTCTCAGCTCCTGCGGTAGCTTGCTTCGGTTGGATTTTGGGCTTGAGTACTTCATCCAATAAGGCTTGGATATCAGTAACTGGGGCAAGCCCAAGGGGATTATTGTAAATAATCGATTTATTAAGCCTTGATGGATTCCCTGACAAATTGTCTTTATCAGAGCTAGAAACGCTGGGCATCAGCACCAACATGTTAGTAAACCCAAGCAGCTTTTTGCCTGTTTGGGTTTTATAGCCCCGGTAAAAGGGTACAGTATCCTCCCCAAAGACCTCTTGGTACTCGTCACTATCGATATAGGAATCAATATCCGCCTCGAAACCTCCTTGATCCAGTACTTGGCTGTGATAGAAGGTCTCAGAGTAGTCATCAGGAGCACGACCGAGCAAATGCTTAAAATTCAGCTCGATTGACCGGTAGCGGGGACAGATATCAAAAAACCTTGACCGATACAACTCTGACTTGGCAACCTGACGCACAAACTCACGGACAGTGATTTGGCCCCGCTTGATCTGGGATTCGGGGACAATCAGCCGTTCACTGTCCATAACATGGGCATTTCCCAAAACCTGACGGTAGACTGCTCGAATCACCGTCTCGATTTCTGCTTCCGAGCGACCTGGCCACAGCTCAATCGGATCAATTTGTTCCCAGGCTTGATACTGGCGTTGCCAGGTTTGAGTCGTGTTTTGCTCGAGTTTTTCAGCTTCTGTAAGAATCTTAGGTGCTATTTGAGTGTCTGTGGGACTTGCTGGTTGGGCTTTTTTGAGACCTAGAACATTAGCCAGGAGTTTATTGACATCTGTGGGTTTTACTACATCACCAGCTCCAGAAAGCGGCTCCATATTACTGGGGCTATTGGTCATCAGGGACTGATTCAACCGAGACCAATTCCCCCGCCAAACAGTGCCTTTATCACTACCAGACGCACCACGCAACAGTTTTAAGATATGGGTAAATCCCACTGTACTCTTGCCTATCTGGGTTTTGTAACCTCGATAATAGGGCACCTGGTTTTCCCCAAAAGCGATCTGGTATTCTTCGCTATCGATATAAGAATCGATTTCAGTCTCATAACCCCCTTGATCAAGGATCCTCGTATGCTCAATAATTTCCTCATAGCTTTCGGGAGCTCGACCAAGGAGATGCTTGAAATTCAACTCAATGGCTCGGTTACGAGGGCAACTGCTGAAAAATCGGGAGTAGTAAAGCTCAGATTTAGCCACTTGCCGCACAAATTCCCGGACAGAAATTTCTCCGTTTCTAAGTTGGGATTCGGAAACGGTGAGCCGCTCACTGTCCATGACATAGGTATTCCCCAACACTTGCCGATAGACAGCCCGAATCACAATTTCCAGTTCTTCTTCAGAATGACTAGGCCACAGTTCAACTGGGTCTGTTTCTTGAAATGCTGCCACCCCTAATTGTGCGGCGCGTGTCAGTACAGGATTTATAAAACCAATTACCATCTAAAAGACCTCCCAATCCATTGTTGTTAAACAAAGTTAATCAACAACTAATAAACAACTTTTTTACGAAGACTACCTTTTTCAATTCAATAGTATTGATCACTTAATGTCCAAAAAAAAAATTGATTGAACACTATATTAATTGAACACTATAAGTATTAATTTATTTTTGATTAAATTGTTTAAGGTGACGCTTTCCATATCATCTTGGTTGACTGACACGCTAGTTGCACTTAGAGATTTAATTGACTGTTGACTGTTGACCATTAACAGTCAACAGTCAACAGTCAACAGTCAACAGTTAAACGAAAAAATCTGTACGGTGCAGTAGTCAGCTCAACCTACTTTGTTTTAACTAACGTGGACACTAGTAACCTTACCACCCATACGGCTAATGTTCTTCATTGCCTCAGCTATACAGCTATAAGGAACCTTCGTCGTATAGTTACTTGTGCGCATTACATCTTGGCGACACAGACCTGTTACCTCTAGTACAACTGTGCGATCGCTATAATCACTCAGAGTGCTACTTCCATCTGTAATCATTCCTGACATCGGTAAAGTACCTCCAATTTACTAAGTTGTGAATTAAAAAACGGTCTATCCAACTGCCAATAGTTGACCAGTAGTTTAATAGCCAATAGTGTTAGTTTTTAGAAATTAGCTGTTGATTGCTCACAGCCTATTTCCAAAAACTAACATCTACATACTTAGCTCATATCAACTACTGAATCCTGACAGTCAACCTAACCTATTTCAGTAATACTGACAATTTTGCTGCCCATTTTGTGCATATTTTGAATCCTCGCCGACAACTGGTCGTAACCCACCTCATAGCTAGCATTACTCCGCTTGAAGCGAGAACCAACACCAGCTTTAGCGACAGTAATCTTAAAGCGTTTGCCTGTATTGGTGTAAGTACCTGAACCTCCAACAGGAGCAGTAATCTTGGTAGACAGATTAGCTCCTAAATCACTAATCAGCTTGGCTTGGTTACTGCTATCACTAGTAGCATCTCCCCGCATCAAGCAAAACGTCCGATTAAATCCTACGTTCTTAATCCCAACTTCGGTATTATTACTACGAGGATAGGGGACAATAAACTCACCAAAACTCAACTGATACTCTGCGCTATCGATATAAGAATCGATTTCAGCGTCGTAGCCAGCAGTGTTATAAATTAGAACATGTTCGGCAATTTCTGCCTGTTCCTGGGGAGCACGACCTAGAAAATGCTTGTAGTTGAGCTCAATGAAACGATACTGGGAAGCAGAATCAAAAAACAGGGACTTATACAAGTCTGATTTAGCGACCATGCGCACAAAGCCCCGTACACTGATGTCCCCATTGCGCAGCATCGCTTCAGCACTAGTTAAGCGATCGGATTCCAGCAAGTGCTGGTTACCTAGAACCTGTTTGTAAACTGCCCTAATCACTGTCTGCAGATCATCTTCTGTTGCACCAGCACGCAACTCTATCGGGTCAGCATCTATTACCCAAAGTGACATTTAAATTCCTCCTAGATTCTTTACTCAGATTTAGCTGACTTACACAGCTATTCACTTATCAGTTACCAGTTATCAGTTACCAGTTAACAGTTTTTCTTTTTACTGATAACTGATAACCGGGCTACTGGATCAAGTTAACTCAGTAATACTGAGAATCTTGCCACCGCCTTTATGAATACTCTTGACTTGTTCAGAGAGTTGCTCGTAGCTAACCTGATAGTTCAGCTGGCTACACTTATTCAACCGGGCTACACCAGCGCATGTGGAAACAGCAATCTGGTAACGCTTGCCAGTATTGCCATAACCTGCACCATTTCCAACAGCTGGAGCTTTAATTTGTGGAGATATATTAGCAGCTACAGAAGTAATTAGCTGGGCTGGTTTTCCACTATCACTGGTAGGAGAGCCTCGCAGTAACGAGAACATCCGATTAAAGCCCACATTCTTAATTCCAGGTTGGCTACGGATGCTGCGGGGGTAGGGAACGATGTTATCGCCAAAATTCTCAAGATATTCGTCACTATTGATATAGGAATCGATTTCCGCTTCGTAACCCTGTTCATTGTAAAGGCTGACGTGCTCAGAGATTTCAGCTTGATCTAGAGGAGCACGACCCAGCAAATGCTTGCAATTAAGCTCAATGAACTGATAGGGAGAAGACCCCTCGAAAAATCGGGATTGATACAGGGCTGATTGAGCCACCATGCGCACAAAGCCACGGACACTAATATCCCCATTGCGCAACATTGATTCCCCATTGCTGATTCGCTCGCTATCCATCAGATGGGCATTGCCCAAAACCTGCTTGTAAACAGCTCGAATTACCGTCAGCACATCCTCTTCAGTAGCATAGGGTCGCAGTTCTACTGGGTCACCTTCAAAGGCATCTAGACCAAGGGTGGCTGATACCGTTAAATTCCCCATTCTTATTTCTCCTAAACTCAGTTTGATAATGATATAATCGTTCGTTAAACCTAGTTTGAGGTAATTTCCCCAAACCTAGGGTCAGCTATTAAGGCGCTATTAAGCAATTATTAGCCGACCCTGAGTTTATATCAAATGGTCAACGTTCAACCAGCATTACAAAACTTCAGTAATGCTGATAATCTTTCCACCACATTTATGAATGTTTTGAAATTGTTGAGACATTTGACTGTAGTTAACTACCCGCTCTGTCTTGCTAAACTTATTGAGTCGAGCAGCAGCAGTTGAGGTAGAATAGACAATCCGGAACCGCTTGTCGGTGTTACTACTAGCTGCACCATTGCCAATCGCTGGCGGAGTGATTGTCGTGGACATATTCGCAGCCAAAGAGGAAATTAACTTTGCCTGTGTATCACTGTCACTGGTAGGAGAGCCCCGTAGCAATGAGAACATCCGATTGAACCCTTCAGTTTTGATCCCCACTTGGGTGCGGATAGACCGTGGATAAGGGACGGTGTACTCACTAAAGTTTTGAATGTATTCGTTGCTATCGATATAAGAGTCGATTTCAGCGTCGTAGCCCTCTGTATTATATATTTGGACGTGTTCAGTAATCTCTGCCTGGTCCTGGGGAGGGCGTCCTAACAAGTGTTTGAAGTTCAGCTCAATGAACCGGTACTGAGAAGAACTGTGAAAGAACAGTTTCTTATACAAATCAGATTTAGCAACTACCCTGACTAACTCACGCACTGTAATATTGCCATTCCGCAGTTGGGCTTCAGCACTAGAGAGCTGATCGCTCTCCATGATATGTTCATTGCCCAAAACCTGCTTGTAAACGGCTCGAATTACCGTTTGTAAATCATCTTCAGTGGCAAAAGGCCGTAATTCTAATGGATCACATTCAAAGGCATCCAAGCCTAGAGTCGCTGAGCGAGTTAAATTTCCCATTTCTATCTCTCCTTTAAAACTTCCGAAAAAAAACCCCAGACATTAGGAGATTTCTGTAATGCTGACGATTGTCCCACTAGTGCGATTAATCCGCTGAATTTGGGGTGTCATCTTGCTGCCAGGAACAATGTACTCAGTGGTACTACGACGGCGACGACCGCTGTACATGGCACCCCGCACGACAATTTTGAACATCTTTTCGGTAGCATCAGCATAAGCGGCAGCACGACCACCTGCCAGTGGCACAATTTTGCTGGTGCTATTGGTAGCAACTGCTTCTACCAAGCAAGAGCTTTTTATGGAGCTATCAACTTCTGAATGACCCCTTACCAAGGAGAGGGTACGGTTATAACCCACCTGCTTTTGGCCGATTTGGCTACTAGCACCACAATAGTAGGGTACGGTATCATCCCCAAAATTAGTTTGGTACTCGTCACTATTGATGTAAGAATCAATCTCAGCATCGTAGCCCTGCTCAATACAGATACGGATGTGTTCCGAAATTTCTGTCTGATCTAGGGGAGCACGACCCAATAAATGCTTAAAGTTCAGCTCAATAAATCGGTAAGGCGCACAGGATTCAAAATACCGAGCGCGATAGAAATCTGATTTGGCAACAGCCCGCACAAATTCCCTGACAGTGATGCTGCCATCGCATAATTGCGATTCAGCACTCACCAGCCGCTCACTCTCCATAATGTGGGGGTTGCCCAAAACTTGACGATAAACTGCCCGAATTACAGCTTGCACTTCATCAATGCCGCTAGTAGGCCATAGTTCAAAGATGGTATCTGAATCTAGACCAAACTTGGCAGTAGGCGCTGTACTGACCATTTAAATTTCTCCTTGCAAAAAACTTATTCAAAATAGAGGGGATTTTCCTTGCCAAAACAAAGTAACCAACCCTTCATTGCACTGCACCTCTACCTTCTTTGGCAGCAAACTAGTTGGCTTGCTGCCAAAGCACGCAGAAATACACGAACTTTTCCAGATTAGAAACTTTTGAATCCCGATTGAATCCTAATTACACAACGGTGATGCTGGCAATCACGCCACCCTGCTTATGAATCCGCTGGTACTCTTTGGAGAGCTGATCAAACGGAACCAGGTAGACCTGGTTACTGCGCCGGAATTTGGATACCCGATTCACTGCACCAGGGGACTTATAGCCAGTTACCTCAATCCGGTACACCTTACCTTCAGCAGTAGCTCCAGCACCATGGCGAGTTCTGGCACCCAATGGGGTTTCTTGGAAAGACCAGCCAGATACACCACCAGATGGCGGAACCACTGCTGTCGGAATTTCTTGAATTACATTCTTATTTAGACAAGGACTCTTGCCAGCCAAGCTCCCTTTGAAGTCGCTACTAGATGCTCCTCGCAACAGTTGGAACATGTGGGTAAACCCAACCATCTTCTTGCCTGTTTGGGTTTTGTAGCCTCGGTAGAAGGGAACTGTGTCTTCCCCATAGACTTCCTGGTACTCGTCACTGTCGAGATAGGAATCAATCTCTGCCTCGAAGCCCCCTTCATCCCAGATAATACTGTGAGCCTTCATCTCATCGAAGCCATCGGGAGCCCGACCAAGTAAATGTTTGAAATTCAGCTCAATTACTCGGTAGCGGGGGGCTTTATCGAAAAACCGGGAGCTGTAAGCATCGGATTTCGCTACTGCCCGCACAAATTCCCGAACGCTGAGTTCACCTAGTTTAAACTGAGACTCTGGGACAGCCAGTCGCTCACTTTCCATGACATAAGCATTGCCCAAGACTTGCCGATAGACCGCCCGAATCACGGCCTCAGCGTCCTCGCTTGAGATACCTGGCCACACTTCAATTGGATCTGTGTCTTCAAATAGGCCGACACCTAGCTGTGATGCTGGTCCGAATGCCATTAACAGATTCTCCTAGATAGCAACAAATTTTTTAATCAGGGTTTTCTCAGGGTGTTTAAAAAACTTTACAAGCTTTTAAACAATAACATAACCTCTCTCGCCAATCCTGATTAAGGAATCTTGGGAGCTCATAGCTCCTGTGAGCGAGATTGTGTCAGTGTTTTACACCTTCACACATTTATTTATACAATGCCCTGATCACCCTAAATTATCAAGATTTGTAAACTTCTGGGATTGCCTGTGATTGAAACTGACGACTATCTTAGAAAGTATGAATTATAAAGTATGAATTATGAAGTATGAAAACTTTGATTGTTTTATAGTGTATTTATCACTTTGGTGAGGTACAAATTTTTTTGATTATAGGGAACAGGGAACAGGGAACAGGGAACAGGGAACAGGGAACATAAAAAAATTATCTGTACCTCATAAATATGAGAACAGCTAGATTTCTGATTTTTTTTAAGCTACCCTAGACGGAACACCCAGGGGAACCTTGGCCAAAAGGCCACGCTACGCGAACAACCTTGGCCAAAAGGCCACGCTACGCGAACAACCTTGGCCAAAAGGCCACGCTACGCGAACAACCTTGGCCAAAAGGCCACGCTACGCGAACAACTCTTCAACCTTCAACCTTCAACCTTCAACCTTCAACCTTCAACCTTCAACCCTTCAACCCTTCAACCTTGGCCAAAAGGCCACGCTACGCGAACAACCTTCAACCCTTCAACCCTTCAACCCTTCAACCCTTCAACCCTTCAACCCTTCAACCCTTCTGAATTTGTGCGATCGCTACCTTGACCAGTTGGCGAATTTCCTCTCGCTCATCGGATAACTTGGCTGTTAAGGCAGGTAAAGCCGCTTCATCCTTCAGCTTCCCTAAGGATAAGATTGCCCTCCGCCTCACTTCTTGGCTGGGGTCTTCCAGTAACGGTATTAAATGGGGAACTCCTAGCTGGGGGTCAAGTTGACTCACCGATGTCGCTGCTTCTGCACGAACATTGACAGATTCATCTTTCAGTGCTAACAAAATAATTTCTTGAGCCTGGTCATTCCCTGGTTCATGCACCAAATTAGCGATCGCTCCGACTACTGCCATCCGCACATCTTCCGATTCGGAGTGGATTGCCTGATAAAGGTGCTCAGCTGCGTCTGACCCAATGAAAGCCAGTGCCCAAGAGGCATGACCTTTGGCAGTTTGGGGATAATCGGCTGATTCCAACACCTCAATCAACTTTGGCACAGCCGCTTCTCCCATTCTGGCTAAGGCTCCAGCTGATGAACTCTTGACCACTGTATCCTCATCATTTAACAAAGCATTGATCAGGGTAGGAACCGCCTGGGGATCCCTGATTTTTGCTAAAGCCTTGCCACAGGACCTCCGCACCACCGGGTTTGGGTGATTAGCTAGTGCTTCGAGCAAAAACGGAGAAGCTGGCTTACCAATTTTGCCGAAGGCTTCCACGAATCCCAGTCTGACCATCCCCCGGCTATCAGCCAGGGATTCAACCATTTGTTTTAACTGTTGCGCATTAGTAATATTAAAGTTTCCTTCAGCAAGTTGGCTATTGACATCAGCCAGCAAACGGTCAGTTTCAGAGGGAGCTGGTGGTTGAGTTTCCGTAACCATGGGTAATTCAGTTGCTTGAGTCAGTTGCTTCAGGATGATGGCAAAGAGGATTCCTGGGGGCGGAGATTTTCCAGAGCAGCGTCAATCTTTACAATTTCCGGGTGTTTTTTGATATGCTCCATGACCGCTTTTTTAGGCAATTTCACCTTCTGGGCCATTTTCATCACATCATTAACGAGTCTTTCCCGATATTTCTCTAGTTCAGTAATAACTTCCTCAATTTCTGCCGCTGATGGCTGGGATTCTTGAATTTCAGACATTTTGGTAACCTTCTTAAATCGTGATTATTATATAATAAGCTGACAAGTTACAGGTTACAGGTTACAGGTTACAGCTTTCAAGTTACAGGTTACAAGTTACAAGTTACAAGTTACAGGTTACAAGTTACAGGTTACAGGTTACAGGTTACAGGTTACAGGTTACAGGTTACAGGTTACAGGTTACAGGTTACAGGTTACAGGTTACAGGTTACAGGTTACGGGTTTGAACGGTTTAACCTTCAACCTTCAACCTTCAACCTTCAACCTTCAACCTTCAACCTTCAACCTTCAACCTTCAAAGGTTCAACCTTCAACGGTTCAACCTTCAACCTTCAACTCTCATGACTGGCTCCTAAACTTTCCCGAGTATGACTTCGAGTATAGGGATTCCAGGTGTCTAGATCCTTAAATGGTTGATTCAAAAGCATCGAACGGGTGGCTTCACTGATGCCTTGAGCCATGGTAAAGTCAGCCCCAGCAATATTTTGTACATGGTTTAAATCTGCTCCAGTCAGGTCGGCCCCTCGCAAATCCGCTCCCTCCAGCTCCACGCCACTCATACGGGCATTACGCAAGCAAGCCCCGGTCAGCAAAGCCTTCCGTAAGTTGGATCCACTCAAAGCAGCATCCTGCAAATTAGCACCGGTTAAATCCGCTCCGCTGAGATAGCCTCCTATTACTCTAATCCCTTGCAAGTCAACTCCCCTCAGATTAGCGGTATTGAGAAAAGCACCATTGAGATTAGCACCAGGCCCAACAGCACCAGAACTTTTGTAGCGAAATCCTTCTGGCCAAGTAGTTTCCCGGTCATACAGGGCTACTTGTAGGTTGGTTTCATTTAAGTTAGCCATCGTCAAATTAGCCTTCCTTAAATCTGCCCGGTTTAAATACGCCCCTTCCAAATCAGCTCCAGTCAGGTCAGCGCCAGTCAGGTCAGCTCCCCTGAGATCAGCTCCCCTCAGATTCGCTTCCCGCAAAATTGCCTGACTAAGATTAGCCCCAGTCAGGGTAGCTTGGCTCAAATTAGCTTTCTGTAGGTTAGCACCACTGAGGTTAACCTGGTACAAGTCTCTCTGACTCCAATCGATGCCCTCAAGATTAGCATCAGAGATATAGTCTCCGGCTTGGAACCGTTTTAAGATATCCATAGCTTGGTTGTTAGTGCGATCGCTTAACCGAGTTTGAATCATTATAATTTGTAAACTCTACCTGGAACTGCCAAGGTTAGTCTACCGTTCTGGTGGGAACACAGGGTATTAAAAACAATTACTATTTCTAGGGTAGGGGCTAGCTCTACCCATCTATCACTATCTGGAGGTTTAAGCAAAAATGCGACTCAAGCCACCCATGACCATGATGGACTTCTTTCGGAAAAGCGAGGGCAAGTGGTTTACTCAACGCACAGTTCATCACTTTGATAACGCTGCCGATGAATCGGGAGAATCCAATCTGATTGTTCAAGTCATCGAAAAAGATAACCCTAAAGTCCAAACCGTTTGTGACCTCCAAAAGATTGACCCAAGCCAGGCGATGGGGGGAGCGAGCTTTATGTGGCAAATCAATTTAGATGACCGGGAACCAAATTCCAAATATGCGGCAATTTTGATTGATGTTCCAGATGATGAAACTAAGCTTAGTGGTAAACTCATTCGAGACCAGGGCTATGTGGAAAGTATTCCGGTAGTGAGTCGGTATTGGTTTGGCAAAGACGGCATCCTCACCATTGATACCAATTACCAGAATAATCAGGGTCAAGAACGTTGTTGGTTTGTCACCGATGATTTTCGTGTCCGAGTCAGCACTGTGCGCATGATGAATGGCGTCAATCTCATGACCTATTGCTCTGAACGCCGTTGTGTTTCTAGGGAAATGCTAGAACAAATGATTGAAACTAATCGCGCTAGAGCTATGGGATACTCTTAAACCGTAATAAATCGTAATAATCCGGTACAAAACGGTCAAGGTTCAATCTATTGTGGTCCGAGTGAGAAGTGGTCATTCAGCAATTGGAGTCAAGCCTGCCACTTATCTTTCTGGACGTTCCTCAAATCCCGTTGAGGAGTTGCTTGAAAGCCCGAGTTTTACTATGCTTGCAGTTAAGCCAACCCAGCTCAACTGCATCTAGCAGACTCAGTCCCATCCCTTCCAAGAAACGCGCGGTACGACGCAACAATACTGCCTGCACCTCGGTTTTACTCATGTACCGGGTGATTTCCTTATCCGTACCCCTAGCAAGGACATTTTTGGCAGCATTGTAGTCAGCCTGCAACACGACCCCATTAAATCTGGTAAAACTGTCCCCGCTTCTTTTGCCCAATAGGGTTCCGGTCACGGAGTCAATTTGCGACGTGTAACTAGGCTGAACTTCTGTAACAACCGATCCAGTCCAATTAGCCCACTTCTGTAAAGAGTCCCGTAATTTTCCCTTCATCCAACTATTAAGTTTACGGGACATGGCCTTAGACTGGCGTTTATTTCTAATCGGCTGTGTTAAATTTTCGGCAAATACTTTTAGTGATTCGCCACCAAAAACAGACTTAGAAGCTGCTCCTATAATGGCTTTAATTTCTAATTGATCCTGCCTATAACGCTTATTTTCTGTTTTTCTGGTTAAATTATTTTCTAGTATCCGAGCCGACTTTGCTGGATCGGTTTTTTCTAATTTTCTATGGAGTGCCCAGAGTTTCCCTCTGTTTCTATTTTTCGCACAAATACGATCGGATTTCTTGGTGGTTACTTCGCCCAACTCCTTACCATGAGCCTGGCCATCTGAGTCATAGAAAGCCTCAGTGTATCCCTTGTCCAATCCTAGGCTCCGACGTTTGACAGGGATTTTTACTTGGCCATGGTCTACTAAAAAGTGAACTTCAAACCTTGATAATGATTGATTGTAGATTAGTCTAATCTGTCCTTTTATTTTACGATTAGACCGAACAATTATTTTATTTCTTTTTCCTCTCCTTAGCCCAGCTAACTCTAACTGGTAAGTGTTACGATAGAGTCTCCGACAGTTATAGCCTCCCTGCTGATAGACTATCTGGTTTTTGACCCAAGAATGTCCCCGTTGAAACTCCTTTCTAACAAACCTATGGAGAAGGGGGCTATCCAAGAAAGCTAAGCTTTTTAGTTGTTTGCAAAGCTCTTTTATTGTCTTCTGATTATCTTTTCCAGGGAACCTTTTGTAAACCTTTTTAATAACAGCATCAGCACAAGCTGCCTGTTGAGCAGTAATGGCTTTTGCTACATCACTGACCGTCCATTCCATCAATTTCGCTGGCAGTCCCAGGGTATCAGGAGTCCTAAAAATTCTGACCTCTGGATAGGCTTTTTTCCAATCAAGACCCCAATGACTAATACTACCTAGCTTGTTGTAGGATTCAGACCTGACGATGCCCAGTTTTTTCATGGTAGACAGCAACTCAGCCTGAACCAACTCACTCATCCCTATGACAGGAACGATTTGAGTTGATCTCTTTTTTGCTGTGTCTACTTTCATAGGGCTTAGTTAGATCTGAATCCTACACTTCAATTATACTATAGCGCTAGTAAAATGTCAATGTCCGAATTGTGGTATTAAATACCGATTTATCCCTATTTTTAGGGGTCTAAATGCGAGGCGGCGCAATAATATAGCAATTATATGACTTGTGAGGTACACAATTTCTAGATTTTAGGGAACAGGGAACAGGGAACAGGGAACAGGGAAGAGATAAGATTGAATAGGGATGCGCTGCATTGAAACAGGGAATCAACGTCAAATAATACTGTACCTCATGAGTCCTATAAACGCTATAATTAAGTCATTGAAATAATAATTCAGAAATGATTAGTAGGATTATAAATAACCATTAGTTTATGACGCACGCCAATTTATCTTAAAAGTTACTAGACAATAAACTATTCATACTCCTGAGTTATGAATCTTAACTCGTGACATACTCCTACACTGACTCTGCTCTTACAGAGCCGCTTCGCGAACGAGTGAGCGTGTAGGCTTCTTGCCAACTCCACCCAACGGTATCGGCTTTCGCCGACGCTGCGCGAACGGATACAAGGCCTTTGGCCACGCTTTCGCCGTAGGCGACGCTGCGCGAACGCGAACGGCAAGCTTTATTAACGACACGGGATGCCCCTCCGCGCCGGAACAATACAATAAGTTCTATTTTTTAGGAACGTAGGTGACTGACAAACCAGCATTTAAGGCCTTTGGCCACGCTTTCGCCGTAGGCGACGCTGCGCGAACGCGAACGGCTTTGTTTCTCAGTACATATATTATAGCAATTTTATAATACCCTGTGCAAAATTCATCCCACACCTATGCTACGCATTAGCTGTGGGATGAATTTTGCCGGACAGCTAAATCTGAGCATACTTGCTCAGATCACTCCCAAGGTTAAGTATAGGAGGCGAAGTGAGATGAAAATAGTGCGATCGCTAGTAATTTTTGGTGGCATCAGTCTGAGTGGATACTATGGGATTACCCATTCAGTAAATCCTGCTCTGGCTCAGATTGTTCCGGATAATACCTTGGGGGATAATCAAACTCTAGTTAAACCAAATGTAGAGGTTAAAGGACTTCCCGCTGACTTAATTGAAGGTGGAGCAACCAGAGGGGATAACCTATTCCATAGCTTTTCTGATTTTAATGTTGGGGACTTGCAGCGGGTTTACTTTGCCAATCCCGCTGGCATCAATAATATTCTCAGCCGGGTAACCGGTAGTAACATCTCCAAGATCTTCGGCACCCTGGGAGTAGATGGTGCCGCCAATTTGTTTTTGCTCAATCCTAATGGTATTGTTTTCGGAGCCAATTCCCAATTAGATGTAGCCGGTTCCTTTGTCGGAAGTACCGCTAATAGTATAGTTTTTGGTAATGGCACCGAGTTTAGTGCTACCAATCCCGAAGAACCACCCCTGTTAACCATTAACATAACTCCCGGATTGCAGTATGGAAAGACCGGATTGCAGTATGGCCAGAATCCGCCTCAGCCGATCGTAAATGCTGGCAATTTGGCTGTGGGACAGGGACAGAATGTCACCTTAGTTGGTGGCAGTGTGATCAGCACTGGAGATATCCTAGCACCAGGGGGTGAGATTAATCTAGTAGCGGTTCCGACTGAAACGTTAGTGCAGTTGGGGCAAGCTGGACAGATTTTGACACTATCGACTCCAACGCCATCAATAGAATCTAATTCTCCCTCTGTTACTGAATTTTTAAGTACTTTGGACGATGACACCGGCGTAACAGTTTCCAGTGACGGTCAGGTCACACTTACCGATTCCGGTACTATTGTGCCACTTGAGCCAGGAACCGTGATTATCTCTGGTGCCCTAAACGCTGCCAACCTCGCTCCAGGAAAAACTGGAGGCAAAGTAACGGTATTAGGGGATCAAGTTGGCTTGTTTGACAGTGGCTCCATTGATGTTTCTGGAAACAGTAGTGGTGGAGAAGCACTAATTGGTGGGGATTTCCAAGGTCAAGGACAGCTGCCATTGGCCACAGCTACCTATATCGGTCCTGACACCACCATCAATGCTGATGCCGTTAGCAACGGTAATGGTGGTCTGATTGTGATTTGGTCGAATCAATCTACTCGCGCCTATGGCACCTTAACCGCACGGGGGGGAGCGCAATCGGGCAATGGCGGTTTAATCGAGACATCTAGTGCCAATTTTCTGGATGTGGCTGGAATCAAAGTCGATGCTAGTGCTCCAAATGGTTTAGCAGGAACCTGGTTACTTGACCCGAGGAATGTTACTCTTGGCTTTGCCGATACATCCAATGGCACCTTTGATAGTAATTCCAATATCTTCACTCCCACTGGGGATGATGCCGTGGTGAATATCCCAGATATTGAAGCTCAACTCAATGCTGGCACCAATGTCACCATCACTACTGGAACCACAGGCACTCAGGAAGGAAATATCACTGCAGATGGCTTTGGCATTACCAAAACTACACCAGGGGAAGTCACTCTAAGTTTGCAAGCGGCCAATGATATTTCTCTCAAAAACTTTGGAATAAATGCCGACAGTGGTTTCCTGAATCTAGTCCTGGAAGCGGATAGTGACAACTCCGGTAGTGGTGATGTGGAGTTGATGAATGGGGGAATTGATACTGGAGGAGGAGCAGTCACCATTACTGCGGCTGGTGCGATCGCATTGGAAAGGATCGGAATCAACAGAAATAACAACCGTAGCGTACAGGCACCACCGATTACGGTGATCAGTGGTGAATCCATATCCCTCAAAAGTGCTGGAATCAATAGCCTCACCTCTGGGGATAATGGAAATGCTGGAGACGTTATCGTTCAAACCGGTACCCTTACCATAGAAGAGGCGGGGATTGGTAGTAGGACAGACGGTAAGGGGGATGCTGGCAATATCACTGTTACTGCTGCTGACTCAGTTGTGGTCACAAACAACAGTGGTATTAGTACGAACACTCAAGATAAGAGTACTGGGGATGCTGGAGAGATCACCATCACCACCGGTTCTGTATTATTGGAAGGCAAGGACAATGGTTTTGGCAGCAATACTCAAGACAATAGCAGTGGGGATGCTGGAATAATAACCATAACTGCTGACTCACTTGTGTTCAGAGGAGGCAGTGGTATTGGTACCAACACTCAAGATAAGAGTACTGGGGATGCTGGAGAGATCACCATCACCGCTGGTTCTGTATTGTTTGAAGGCCAGGATAGTGGTCTTGGCAGCGATACTAAAGACAATAGCAGTGGGGATGGTGGAACAATAACCATTACTGCTGACTCAGTTGTGTTCAGAGAACAAAGTGGTATTGGTACCAACACAAGAAATAACAGTACTGGGGATGCTGGAGAGATCACAATCACCGCCGGTTCTGTATTGTTGGAAGGTCAGGGCAATGGTCTTGGCAGCGAGACTCAAGACAATAGCAGTGGGGATGCTGGAAAAATAACCATTACTGCTGACTCACTTGTGCTCAGAGACGTCAGTACTATTGGTACCAGAACGATTAATGAAAGTACTGGCGATGCTGGCACAATAACAATTAATGCTAAATCTCTAGTACTGGAAAACCAAGCAAATATTAGAACCAACACTGAAGATCAAAGTACTGGCAACGCTGGAAAAATAAAAATTACTGCTGACTCCATCTCCCTAGAAAACAATAGTAATATTGAAAGTACTACCGAAACTACTGGCGAAATAGGAACAATCGAACTCAATGCCAACTCCATTTCCCTATCAGACAGCAGAATTACTACAGCTGTCGAGGAAACAGCAGTTGTTGACTCTCAACCAGACCCAGAGCCTAACATCATCATTCAGGGAAGCTCGCTGTCCTTAACCAATAACGCTCAAGTGACGGCTAGTAGTTCTGGCCAAGGAGATGCTAGTGACATCTTGGTGGAGGCTGACTCTATCTTCCTTGAAGAAAGTAATATCTCTACTGAAACTGTTAGCGGAAATGGTGGCAATATTATTCTCACGCTACAGGATTTATTAATATTGCGCGATGGGAGTCAAATCACCACCAGCGCCGGTACCCAAAACCAACCGGGAAATGGTGGCAATATCACCATTACTGCGGATTTAATTCTTGCCTTCCTCGAAGAAAATAGCGACATCACCGCTAATGCCTTTGATGGCAACGGCGGTAATATAGATCTTACCGCTCAAGGCATCTTTGGGTTCAACTTCCCGGATCAACCAACTGACTTGAGTGATATCACCGCCAGTTCTGAGCGTGGTGTAGACGGTGACATAGACATCAATATCCTTGGGGTTAATCCCTCTCAGGGTTTAGTAGAACTCCCCACTACTGTAGTTGACCCTTCCACACTGATTGCTGCTAGCTGTGCTGACACTGTCAAAGTGGCATCGGATGATTCCAAAGGGGATGAATTCATTGTTACTGGACGGGGTGGCTTACCTCCGAGTCCCCTTGACCCAATCATAAGCCGAACTGTAATAGCAGATTGGGTAACCTTAGATAACTCGGCAACAGAAAATTATCAGAGTCAACGTCATTCTCCGGCTGCTAGGGAGGAGTCGGCTCGAAAGGGTCCAAGGCGGCGGATTGTGGAAGCTCAGGGTTGGCTGATTGGTCCTGATGGTACTGTTATTCTCACCCCTTTCCCTACCACCCCCGAGACCTGGGCTAACTCTTGGCGCAAATCCCCTTCTTGCGAGGATCTCAGGAGAATTAGTAATGGCTCCTAGGGTTAATCCTTTGGTGGGCAGTGCTTAGCAAGCCTTTGGCCAACTTGATCAATCGGTCTGAGCCACTGCCCACCCTACATCTAGCTCTTTGGTGGGCAGTGCTTAGCAAGCCTTTGGCCAACTTGATCAATCGGTCTGAGCCACTGCCCACCCTACATGAAGTACTTTGTCACGGGTTGGTTGCCCAATTTTGCCTAAGTCCTGATTGACCTGAAAGGGAGGATAATGGCAAGTGACGTAAAAATCGAGCACTCCGAATCCTATCATCTGTGCTAGAATTCGGAGGTAGCTTAAGAGCAGCAATATGCAAGCTGGTTCCTAGTCTTAATTCAAGATTGTAAATTCCAGCCATTAACAGCCAAGAGTTCTTGGTAAGTATTCCTTGACTATCTAATTCCCTAACTATATCAGTGTTCCTACTTAAGTCGAAATTTCTAAAATATACTATCATATGGTAGTAGCGCGGCCAGGGCTGAAGCGCTACGATGGCTATTAGCAGGTTCAGATCAGCAGCGAAGGTTTAGATTATAGGCGTTCCCATGCCAGTGTAGATTCGTCGAATGTAGGTACGACTGAGGCACCCCTTAAAACAAGTCAAGCAAAGTGAAACCTTCGCAGCTAATTAAGAGTTAAGCGTTTTTGAGTAGATGGCGGAATAGATTCTCCTTAACCATCATTTGACGCAAAACTTCCAAGAGATAGGACTGAGCCTCCTCCTGGCTCAACAGCTTGACTTGGTCTTGGTAGATTTTCATCTGGAACTGTTGTTCCAAACTTAGCTTTCCAGGCATTTCCATAGGTTTACTCCTAAGCTTACATACGTTGATTAGGGCAGGCGGACGAGTGTTCCGACTGCTCTTTTTTTTGGCCGTTGTTAATCAATCTAACACACATATAAAATACTGTCGATTCTGTCAAGCAATAAGTAATTAAAGATACAAATTGTAATAAAAATCCGGAAAGCGATGATTTGCCCTTGTGCCTGTATGTCTGATGGACTTAGATCAAGTCCGATTGAATACCGATAATAAAGAAAATTGATGGTGTAACGGAGTGATAGGGTGATTTCGATTAAGAGTAATTATTCGGACATCATAGTTACGCCAAACCTGAGGCCAAACCCAACTATATAGTGGCACAATTGCATTTAGTATCAGTATATGTAGCGTAGCAGCGGAAATCCTGATGGATTGGGCATGGATCCCTTGTTTGGAAAAATCTCAGGAATATGCAAAAATTCAAGATTAAGTAAAATTTAAGTAAAAACTCGGTAAACCAAATACCATAATATGGATCCAATTATTGATGCCATGGAATTTTTCCAGCTCAGTGCTGGCAACTGGCGATCGCAACGCACAACCCACCACCTAGCCTTCCGACAAGCAGAGAAGGGAGAGTTGGATATCAATGTAGCCACCTTAAAGGCTGATCATCCCCAAGTCATTGAGCTGTGTGAGCTTCATAAGATTAACCCAAGTTTGGCAGCAGGTGGAGCTTTGGTCAGTTGGCAGGGTACAATGGCTTGGGATCAGACTGATGAGGGTCACAAAGACTCGACGGTGATGGTGGTGGTTCCAGATGCCGATTCTCCTAGACATGGGAAGTTATTGCGGGAAAAAGGTTACGCGGAAACCATGCCAGTGGCTGGTCTTTATCAGATGGATGCTCAAGATGGGCTAGTGCTGATTACTGAATATGAAACCATGAGTGCTCATGAGCGTTTCTCCTTTATCACTCCATCTCGGCGGATGCGTACAAGTATAGTGAAACGTTTTGGTGGATTTAGCAGCGCATCATTTTGCATCGAAACCCGGATTGACTCTAATCTAGAGAATTTAGAGAATAGGGCTAATACTGGGTCTAATATTGGGGTGACATCTCAACAACAACAAAATGTCTTGGCACCGGAAGAGTATTATTCAATCTTGGGGTGGTGATTCCACCATCAGCGATGATCCGTTAATCCGGGGCTACCAGTATCTGAATGCGGTGGGTCAGCTGGCTTTAGACCCAAGTATGGTAGAGATCACTGATCATGCTAAAGAACGCGATCGCATTTATACCTGGATTGGCAATCACATTGATGCCATTAATGGAGAACTCCAGACTTGCTTAGACGCCTGTCATAGCTGCTATCATGATTCCCTATGCCGCCCAATGCGGATTTTGGCAACCCCTTTAGGGGAAAAGTTTGGTATTGATGGCTTTTGCAACATCTTAGCCACTCCGGCGGTGATATTAATTGATGTCGGACGCATTGCACGGTCTGATTGGTTAAGTATTGTCATCCATGAATATGCCCATGCTCATTTAGGTGCCCCTGGTCACGATCAGCGTTTTTTTGAGGTCATTTCCCATCTCTGTTTGGGTCTGGGATTAAAACCCCCACGTTGGCAGGTAAATCTCGAAACTTACCTGCGGGATTGGCCAGAGTGTCCATCCAAGACTAATTCACTGTCTTTTTGGATGGGGTATGGATGCTAGGAGCGATCGGCTATTGTCTAATTGTTTGGTCTAATTATTTCGGGCTATTTTAATAAATATTAAAAATTATTGCTTTGAGTAACGTTTTCCTTAATCAAAATTAATAACCTATTAGTGATTAAGGTGATTAAGTTAAAGGGGGACACACAGAGTAATCACACAGAGTAATCACAAAAGCAAGAAAAGGGTTAGTTGATTAACCCATAACTATTGACGATTGACTATTGACTGCTGTCCCGGCTATCAGTGGTCGCTCTAGAGATTGAAATATCGATTAAACTATAATTTTTTTACAGATTGACACGGGATTCATTATATATTTGATTAAGGTTTGTAAGATTTTCTAAGAATACGGAGATAAAAACGTGGCTATTCCTTTACTAGGCTACGCCCCTGTGACGCAGAATGCGCGCATAGATGGGTATGAGATACCAGGAGAAGAGCAACCCAGAATTTATTCCACTGAAAACTTGCTCTCCCCCGGAGACATGGATGCCCTAATCGAGGCAGGATACCGTCAGATTTTCTTCCATGCCTTTGCTTCGGATCGTGAACCGTTCCTGGAGTCCCAACTCCGCTTCGGTCAGATCACAGTGCGGGACTTCATTCGTGGGTTGTTGCTTTCTGAAACCTTCAAGACCAGCTTCTATGACAAAAACAGCAACTATCGCGTTGTAGAGCAGTGCGTGCAGCGGGTGCTTGGACGTGATATCTATGGGGAAAGAGAAAAATTAGCCTGGGCAGTTATAATTGCCACAAAGGGTATCCAAGGCTTCGTCGATCAACTTCTCGACAGCGAAGAGTACATGGAGAATTTTGGGTACAACACCGTCCCCTATCAACGGCGTCGAGTGATTCCCGGTCGGTCTCAGGGTGAAATACCATTCAACATCAAATCTCCACGTTACAACGAATACTACCGTGCAGTACTGGGCTTCCCACAAATCATTTGGCAGACCCAGGTGCGCAGTTACGTGCCACAAGACAAGAAGGCCAAGTTAGGGGATCCGTCTCTGTATATGGGCATGGCACGGGATCTGTCTCCCCAAGGCAACACTATCCCACGAGTGTCAGCTTTGAACATCGATTACGAATCCTTAGTGCCATATCGGGCTCAGCAATCTCCGCAAAAGGAACTAGCTGAAGCGAAGTCGTAGCACGTCTAAGAGTTTGATCAAAGCTAGGGGGGGAGGGGCAACAAACTCAATCCACTCCTCAGAAACTGGATGCTTTAGTTGTAGCCGCCAAGCGTGAAGTGCTTGACCCGGTAGATTGACACCGACAGAACGACCACTGCTGTAAACGGGATCTCCAACAATGGGATGACCAATATAGCTACTGTGGACACGAATTTGGTGGGTGCGACCAGTTTCTAATTGGAAATGGATCAGGGTATAGTTGCCCAGTCGTTCTCGGACTTGCCAATGGGTAATCGCTGGGCGTCCCCCTTTTTCTACTGGCACGACAGCCATTTTCTTGCGGTCTACAGGATGCCGTCCAATCGGTTGGTTAATGGTGCCAGACTCAGCAGAGGGAGCACCATAGACTACACCTAAATATTGTCTTTGAGCAGTTTTGGCTTGGAGTTGAGCTTGTAGATGTCCATGAGCCTGGTCAGTTTTTGCGATCGCAATTGCACCAGTTGTATCCTTATCCAAGCGGTGGACAATGCCTGGACGCTGAACACCACCAATACCTGTCAGTTTAGGACAGTGGGCTAAAAGGGCATTGACAAGAGTACCACTTTCATGACCAGGTGCGGGATGAACTACCAAACTAGCCGGTTTGTTGATAATAATCAGAACCTCATCTTCATAAAGAATGTCTAAGGGGATGACTTCCGGTTGTAATTCCAGGGGTTTAGCGTCAGGTATGGTTAGGGATATGCGATCGCCTAGCTGAACTTTAGCTTTTTTTGAGATGCACACATGATCATTCACTTGCACGTTGCCTTGTTCAATCAGCTTCTGGATACGAGAGCGAGACAAGTCAGGTGTTTGTTGGGCAATATAGCTGTCAAGGCGATAACTGGGAGTTGAACCAGTAGACTCGCTAGTTTCCTGAACTTGCAAGAATTTGAGAGAAAGCTGAGGGGTCATTGTTGATCGTTGATTGTCAACCGAACTGAGAATTAGGAATACAGAAGACTTCAATTATGTATAGCAAAGGGAACAGCGGATCTGGGAACAGCGGATCTGGGAGTAGGGAATATGGCATCAAAAATTATCACAATTCATTTAATAATGCTATATTAATTAGCAATAATTAATAATTAATAATGAGCCAAAGGCGATCAACCATTGTATATAGCGTTTCTGATACTTATGAGGTACATTCCATTTTATGGACGCCACTCCCTACTCCCTACTCCCTACTCCCTACTCCCTACTCCCTATTTTGGTCAGTAGCCAAGTGCAGCGGTAGGGTAACCGTAAATGTTGTTCCCACCCCAACTTCACTGTTTACAGCAATTGTACCCTCGTGCAAGTCTAAACATTTTTTGACAATCGCTAAACCCAGTCCAGTACCAGGGATGCTGCCAACATTACTCGCTCTTTCAAAGGACTCAAAGAGTTTCTCTTGGTCTTTTTTAGGAATGCCGATCCCCTGATCTTGAACCTGGATTACTGCGGTCGAAGAATCGCAATTGAGTTCAAATTTGATGGTACCTCCTTCTGGGGAATATTTAATGGCATTTAACAGCAAATTGTTAACGACATGACTCAAAAGTCTTTCATCGATTAGGGCATCTTGGCAGCACCCATGAGTAATGAATATCAGGTTATGCTTATAACCCAGGTTAATTTTGATATTTTCGAGTATGTCCTGACACAAAGCAACTAAATCCATGGATGCTGGCTCAAACTTGAGTTTACCCGCATCGGCTTTCCCAATCGTTAGAACATCATCCAAAAGTTGAGTCATCCGGAGCACAGCATGCTGAATCTTATCATGGTGCTTCAGTTTTTTCTCAGGGGACAATTTATCCTCATAGCGTTGCAGCATTTGAGCAGAAGATTGAATGGTAGTCAGAGGCGTGCGAAACTCGTGAGAAACTAATGAAACGAAACCTGAACGCAGTTGACTCAGCTCTTTTTCCTTAACCAATGCCTTACGAATATCTGCTTCTGCTTGCTTGAGTTCAGTGATATCTCTTCCCACCGCCTGGCATTCGAGAAAGTTGCCATGTTCATCAAACATAGCTCGATCACTCCACTGCTGCCAGCGAATTTCTCCAGAGTCGAGAAGAACTCGGTGTTCGTAAGTGTTAATCGGATTATCTACAGAAAGAGAACGGAAGTTCCGGGTAACAATGTCTTCGTCTTCCGGAGGCATTTTTGGCAAAAATACTTTCCCTACTAATTCAGAGCGGTCTTTGCCAAAATAGCGGCAGTAAGCATCATTGACAAACGTTAGGGTGCCATCAAGTTTCAACCGACAGATCAGTTCAGTTTGATCTTCAATGATGGCACGAAATCGTTCTTCACTATGTCGTAGCGCCTCCTCTGCCTGCTTGCGTTCTGTAATGTCTTCAACCATGCTCAAAATACACAGGATTTCTCCTGCTTGATCTCGCATAGCCATCATGGTTAAATTACCCCAGAGGGTATCTTGATTCTTTTTGCGGTAACGTATTTCTAACTTAAAACTATCAATTTCTCCTTGTATGACCTGCCTAATATAAGGCTGGGCTTGTTCTAGGTCTTCAGGATGAGTAATTGCCAAACCATTGAGAGCCATTAGTTCAGACTTGGTGTATCCGAGCATTTCATACAAAGCCCGATTCACCTGAATAAACTGATAATCCAAATCTGAGAGTGACATTCCGATAGGTGCTTCATCAAACACCCGTCGAAATTGGGCATCTTTCTCGTCTAAAGCCGCTGCTGTATTTAGTCTCAATTGCTGATAGGCTTGCCGTAGTTCTACCTCTGCCTGCTTGCGCTGGGTAGTATCTTGGATAATCCCGATAACTTGATAAATATTTCCTTGCTCATCTAGCAGGGGAATATAGGTAGCGAGGACAGTGAGTTCACCAACCTCTGGCAAAGTCAGAGTCAGTTCTTCCACTTGTGGTGTACGGGTTTCCACAGCCTTTTGTAGGAGTTTCACATAGATATCCTTAAATACACGTGGATAGATTTCCTCGTCAGTGTGACCCAGTAGCGGTGAATCAGACACTCCAGTTAGCTTAACCCCTTGTTGATTGATAAACTGGAGCCGCCGCTGGGCATCATATATCATAAATGTACCGGGGAAATTATCCACTGCTAGCCGAAATCGTTTTTCGCTCAGGCGTAATGCCTCTTCTGCCTGTTTGCGCTTCGTGATGTCAACAATTAACCCCACCAGACGATTGAGATTACCGGCACTATCTAGGTAAAACTGTCCTTTGTTCTCAACAGTGATGTACGTGCCATCCTTCTTACGCATCCGATACTCAAGATCAATAGGCTCCTTAGTCACAATCACCCGTTCAATGATGTGTCGGTATCGTTCTAAATCATCAGGATAAATTAACTGATCCCACCCTTGCCCAGTGTTGGCGATTTCCCCTGGGTAATAACCCAATACTTGTTCAATATTGTGACCCCAAATCAATTCATTGGTCTGGGTATTCCATTCGTAGAGCAGCTGACCACTGATTTGACTAACCGCTTTATAGCGATAAAGCCATGCGGTTAATAAAGCAAAGTAACTTTTTAAGTTTTGATCATCTGGATTGAGATTTTCAGAGCCCTTACTGCCTTCATAGCAGCCAGTAGAGTTACCATCGTCCAATCCAGATTCTAGCTCTTTAATGCTAGTGATATTTTTAGCAACACCATAGATAAGACCCTGTTCATCCTGTGAAATTCTCCAAGCCAGCCAACGCAAGCTACCATCTTTATGGTAAATTCTATTCCGATATTCGACTAGTTTTCCGTGACCACAATCACGAAGGGCATTGAGAGTAAATTCCCGATCTTCTCGATAAATCCACTCAATCCAAGGTCGCGATCGCAATTGGGAGCAAGTCCATCCTAGAACCTTTTCCCAAGCCGGATTGATTTGTTGAAAATATCCGTTTTGACCAAAGGTGCATAATAGATCAAGTGATAAAGAAAACAAGATCTTTAGGGCGGACTCTCCCTCTGCCATTGTTTCAGTACTGTTTATGTGAGACTGAGTGGTGTTCATTGCTGGGCTCGATCCGTCAGAAATTCTACAGATAAGCTAGGGATACATCTACCCACAGTCTTCCCTCAATAATCAGTATAATCACAAGATCATCACCAGGAGTATTTTAGAAAGCTCAGAATATTTCTCTGAGGAAAGGAAATTGTGAGGATATTTTGTGGTCATATTTGTTAGTCTTTTCCCCTGAAGCCCTGCTGAGAGCTTCACAGAAAGTCTGATTGGGATCAACTCTATGAGCAGTACAGTGCTAGATCACTGTGTTAGATCACTGTGCTAGATCACTGTGTTAGATCACTGTGCTAGATAATTGTGTTAGATCACTGTGCTAGATAATTGTGCTAAGTGACTAGGGCTGATAACTTGCCACAACTCGCCCAGCTCCGTAGCGCTGTCGGTAATAATACTTTGTTATCTCATCCCCTTGTTCTGAAAGTTGGTCAATTGCAATCCCATTACGACCATGATCTTTGCCAGAACTATGAATGTAATCACCATTACCTAGATACAATCCTACATGGTTCACTTTTTGGGCGGTAGCGAAAAAGACCAAATCTCCTGGTTGTAATTGCTCCATTCTAATGGTTTGGGTGAAAGCTGCTTGCTGATAGGAATCTCTGGGTAACCAAATCCCCGATGCTGCAAACGCTGCTTGCATCAACCCTGAACAGTCATAGTTGGGACCTACTGTACCCCCCCAAAGGTAGTAGGGATTTTGGTGCATTGCTGCTTTAGTAAACCCAATCACCGCTTTTATTCGTGCTTGGATTTGAGCTGGAGACAGAGAAATGGGGCGATAAGGAGTCTTAGCTATGTCCAGTACAGCCAAATCCGACACAGGCAACCAACCAGAATAGTTATCTTCGCACAGACGCACCTCTAAGGCATTACCGACAGGTGGGACCGACAAGACCCGCAAGTGCCTTCCGGTGGCTGCTTGTGTTGTCAAACTCTCACAGTTGGGCGAATCATAGAGGTTGAGATTAGCACGACAGTAGTATTCCAAATCATTGGCTCGTAATTGCTCAAGCAAAACCATAGTATAGGAAGCGGGAACTCACACTCAGATTATGGTACTTTTCTAGAAGGATAAACAACTAGGAAGATTAAGGGCGTTGCTGATTCTCAGTATGGCGCACGCCCCCCTAGGGCGTGTTTTCAAAGTTTTCCGCAAGATTATGATCCCCCCCAGCCCCCCTTAAAAAAGGGGGGAGCCATACTCAAAGTCCCCCTTTTTTAAGGGCAGGGCTGTTTCAAACTTTAATAAGTTAACGATTATTGGAGATAGGGGGATAGGGGGATAGGGGGATAGGGAAATAAACTAAAATTTCCCGAAAAATCCGCCAATTTAGTCATTAAAATCTGACA
>NZ_JAAHHZ010000410.1:0-4272 GCF_010672005.1 Moorena sp. SIO4A5
GCCAGTCTCTGTTTGTACCTGTTCAATGGCCGACCGGGCAGCTTGATCATCCAAGTGGCCAGTATTAAGTGCGATCGCAATCACCTTTACCTGACCAAATGCCCCACCAGCACTAGCAACGGTCTCGTAAAGCTCAATCACTTTGGGTAATGGGGGAATCGGCACATGGTCATGATTACGAACAGACTCCTGTCCGGCTCGATGGACCAATAGTAATCCCGTGGGCTGAGTTCCTCGAATTAGCGGTAGAGTAGCTGTGGAACCAGGATGCAAAAGGGAACCCTGCCCTTCTACGATCAATAAGTCGTGGTCATTACCATAGCGCAGTACCATTTGTTCCACAGCACCAGCCGCAAAGTCTACCCGAATCCCATCCAAGGGAATGCCATCCCCAGAAATCATAATTCCAGCTTGACCAGTGGCTAGAAACTTCGATGATATGCCCTGACGTTGGGCGCACAAATATAACTCCAGAGCTGCTGACATTTTGCCCACTACCATATCTGTACCTACTGTCAAGATGCGCTGACAAGGTAGCGATCGCGCTTGAGCACTTGCTATTCCTAATCCCTTCGGTTCCCGACGAATATCCCAAATTACCTGACCGTCTTGCAGTAATTGCTGTAACTCTGGGTCAGATGCCATGGGAGTATGCAAACCATTGATAATCGATAACCCTGCTCCTACCCCTACTTTGACCTCCTGCCTCGAAGGCTCTGGTAATGCTCCCCCAGAGGGCGCAATACCAATGGCTAGGATATCCGGTTGATAAGCCAGGGCAGCAGACACGGAATCTACAATCGGGACATTAACCTTAATTCCAGTTAATTTAGACAAAGACTGCCCAGCACACTGCTGGTCGATCACCACCACAATCTCAGTTGGGCAATAGCGTAACAGAGTCAGTCCGGTTTTGCCTTTTGAACCAAGAATCCCTTCATGGAGTAGAATCGCAATACGCCGATTAGTGGTTAAATTCACGGCGTTTCACCCCCAGTCCTGGTAAATTATTCGGTATCAAATGCCCATTTTGTAGGGTTGCCCCTGTGAAGGGGTCATCTACTAGGTTTAAGTGGCTGTCTAAATCAAGATAATCTGCCAGTGGTGAGAGATGAGAAGCTGCTGTATTCGCCAGAGTACTGTCAGAATAGCAACCAAACATCACCTGCAACCCACAAGCTTTTGCGGTATGCACCATCCGTATTGCCTCAGTTAAACCACCAGATTTCATTAGTTTAATGTTAATACCATGGACACAGTTTGCCAACGGCGGAATATCTTGGCTAGTCTTGCAACTTTCATCCACAAAAATTGGTAAAGGGGATTGCTTATACAACTCGGGTAAATCAACCTCTTTTCCGGGAGCGAGGGGTTGTTCCACATGCCTCACCCCCTGACTCGCCAGCCAGTTACACATCTCTACCCCTTCCTCCAAACTCCAACCCCCATTGGCATCTACACTCAACTCGGCTTCTGGTGCCTCATCTCGGATAGCCAGAATCATCTGTTGATCAGCAGCAATCCCCTCAGGTGAACCTAATTTAATTTTCAGTACATGAGCACCAGTAATGGGAATCCATTCCTGCACCCGTTGCCTGGCCTTTTCTGGGTCACTAATGCCTACCGTAGCGGAAATTGGTACAATTCGGCGGCGGTTCAATCCCCACAGCCGCCAGAGGGGCAATCCCACCCGCTTCCCTAGCCAGTCATGTATTGCCAAATCAATGGACGCCCAAGCCGCTGATGGCACCTGTACCTCCTCCAAAACCCGTTCAATTTGTTGGTGTTCCCAAGGACTAAATACCTCCAGCATCGGGATAACCACCTCTAGGGCTTCCAGCAGAATCTCAGTAGTTTGCTTATGGGGGGTGGGGGTTAGGAAACTTTCTGTGCCTGGATCTGACGAGCTATTGCTGAGGCTAGTTGCCTTTCCTAGGGAAAAGGGAGACCCTTCGCCCCACGCTTCAATACCCTCTTGTTCGATCCTGACCCAGACATTGGTGGTTTCAGAAGTGGTGCCACGACTGATGGTTAAAGGGAACTGCTTATGTACCGTGAACGTTTCAACGCCAATACGCATTGTTTATTTAGTATATGGTTATTTAGTTTAAGGTTAAAGGTTAGTTGGTTGAAGGTTAGTTGGTTGTTCGCCTTTGGGGTTCGGTGAAGGGTAGCTTGAAGGTTATTTGGTTAAAGGTTGAAGGTTGTTTAGTTGTTCGCGTAGCGTGGCCAAAGGCCAAGGTTGTTCGCCTTTGGGGTTCGGTGAAGGGTAGCTTGAAGGTTATACTCTACTAGGACGATGGTCAATAATAGGTTTGCCAGATCATACTCGCCTACAAGGTGTAACCTCTAACCTACATACAACCTGTAACCCAATTTGTAACCTACAACCTACAATCTGTAACCTGTAACCTACCACCTGTAACCTTCAACCTCTAACCTGTAACCTTCAACCTCTAACCCAACCTGTAACCTGTAACCTGTAACCTTCAACCTCTAACCTGTAACCTGTAACCTGTAACCTTCAACCTTCAACCTGTAACCTTCAACCTTCACCCTTAATACTGTAACTTATCCTTTTGTAATTATTCAGTAATTTAATGATTTCAATACAGCCATGGAAAACCATGAAATCAAAGTTGGTTTTTGACAATAAATGGTGTCGAGTCAGGCAAGATGAAGTAGAATTACCAAGTGGTGAAATTGTTGATGACTACTTCATCAATGTTAGACCGGATATTGTGCTGATACTGGCAATTACTTGCGATCGCAATGTTGTTTTTGTCCGTCAATATCGCCATGGAGTGGGAGAAATTTTATTGGAACTCCCTGGGGGTGGTTTCAACTCAACAGTAGAAGATAGTCTGAAGGCAGCTGCTAGGGAATTAGAAGAAGAGACTGGTTATGTCTCTGAGCATATGTTTTCCCTAGCAACCTTATATGATAATCCGGTAAAAGATACCAATACAATTCATTTAATTATGGCGGAAGATGCTCAGCCATCGGGTATCCAAAATCTAGATATTACGGAAGAGGTGGAAATTGTTTTGGTACCTATAGACGAGGTTATGAAAAAAATTGAACAAGGAGAAATTTGTGTTTCAGGAACAATTGCTGCTTTGTTTTTAGGCTTGAAGTTTTTGTCTTAAATTAGTAAGGATTAAGCTGTCAGCTGTCAGCCGTCAGCTGTCAGCCGTCAGCTTAAAATATAGCAATCCGTGTAGGAATTGTGATAATTTTTGATCTGAAGTTCCCTACTCCCTTTGTTCTATAGCGTTTCTCATAGCTATCAAGTACACAGGATTTTTGGCCTCTTGCCTTTTACCTCTTGCCTCTTGCCTCTTGCCTGCTCCCTGCTCCCTACTCCCTATTCCCTACTCCCTACTCCCTTTACTATATGTCTAACTCTACCTTGCATGTTGTTGCCCGTCTTGTAGCTCTGCCAGATAAAGTTGAGGAACTCAAAGCTGTCCTGAGCGCATTGATTGAACCCACAAGAGCAGAAGAAGGTTGTTTGAAGTACGAATTACTTCAAAATCAGACAAAACCAACAGATTTTACCTTTGTGGAAGAGTGGGCAACACCAGAAGCACTAGATGCTCATCTGGTCACTGAGCATCTCCAAGCTGCCATCAAGCAACTTGATGGCTTAGTGGCTGATACACCAGATATCCGCCGCTACACCAAAATCCTCTGATATAGCGCTGCGCCCAGGGAATCGGGAATCGGAACCCACCCCTAACCCCTCCCAGGAGGGGAACGGGAATCGGGAATCGGGAAGAGTAGTTTTACTTTGACCCGGTAGGTGGAACGGGCATCTTGCCCGTTTCATTTCCGGACGCCTACTCCCTATGCCCTTGGGTGCAGCGCTATGGCATCACGAATCACCCAAACCCCTAAGAGTCTTCAGAGTCTTCTTCCATCGGCTTTCCTAAATCAAAAATAATTATAAATTCAGCATCGGGCATCAGTCGTTTCAGAGCCTGCAAGTGGCCTTGGGCATCCGATCGGTTGCGAAACCGAGCCACAATCACTCGTTGCATTTTTGGCAATAGCCGAACTATCACCCACGGATGAAGGCGTTCAGAATAGGACATAATTGATGTATCTGGGCGACCGAAGAAGGCGCTCAAGGAAGTGGAGGCTCCGTAACCTTCCTATAAGCTAGGGTTCAAGCAAAGTTCCTACCCGAAGGGGTACTACGAGATGGATATTCCGGCATTAGCTAGAATAATCCCGAATCGTTTTATCTCACAGCTAGAGGGTAATGCG
>NZ_JAAHHZ010000411.1:0-4268 GCF_010672005.1 Moorena sp. SIO4A5
TGATTTGAAGAGCGATTTGAAACATTCCAGTGGTACGGTACCGTTTGATAATCTTGGCTACAGCCGATTCCCATTCCTCAAGTGAAGTGAATTTTTTCTTACCACGACGGGGAATTTTCAGTTGTTCTAGAGCATCAGAGGTTTTTTGTAGGCGCTGGTTTAATTTTTTTTCTTCCGCTTGTACAATGGCAAATGACCGGACTACTAATTGTCGCTCATCCCAAGATATATCTTGAGCGTCGTTAACTTGAATTTTTTGATGAACTTTTCGTTCAAAACCCTCAGCAATATCTCGATTTTTTCCATCAGCATAGTCGTAGTCTATAGCTGTCAGGTCTTGCTTGTCATTCCAAACTGGTTGAAGATATTCAATTAATTTTTCCCGAGTTACTTGTTTGGCATTTAAAGGGCAAAGATAAAAATCTCCACCGGATACAATCTCAGTTCTCGTCGCCATTGATGCCATTTTACAGTCGCCAATATATAGTAATCCTGACTGTTGTAGCGTTGAGCGGACTCTTTCAATTGCGGGAATATATAATGGGTCGTCGGCTTTTTCTCCTGATAATATTTCCGTCGCTATTGGCATTCCTAAAGGGTCTAATGTTGACAACATTATTTTGACTTGTGCCAAGTCCGGACGATGGTCAATGCTCGGACCCCATTGAAATAACCCTTCGGGATTAACCCCACAGTGACTTGAAGCAGTTGTACTATCTAAACGTACTCGTTCTGGCTGTATATTATATACTTGCAGTAGACTGCTGTAGAGTTCCTTCTCAAAAGAGTACCAGTTTCTATCACAGTTAAAGTAACGTAGTACTGCCTCTAAGCGATCATCCGTAAGGTCGAGTTCACGTAACCCTTCCCCGACAAATCTTTTCAATGTTTCTAATCGTTTGGAAGCCCAGGCTTGAACCTGATTTAAACGGTGGTCTGCTTGGGATAATATATGTGCTAACCAAATTACTGCTACCTCCCCAAGGCTTTGACCTTTCCAATTTCCGTGTGTAGGGAAGTGCTTGTCTAGTAGCTTTTGTACTCCCATCTGCTCTATTTTTGTTAGGAGTACGGGGATATCATCGACTCGTTCGTTTGTGATTATCGGTTCAAATGCCATAACAACCAATATATCCTGATTTGCTTGTGGTTGGGATTATCTGTTTTGGTATACTTGGCGGTGCTTATTTTTTTAGTAGTTCTGAAAATCTCCCACAAAACCGAAATCCATACACCATCATGGGTTTTTGCTATCAAGGCCTAATTATCTTCAAACCACAGACTTCACTCCACAGACTTCACTGTTAAAACTTGCCTTCGTCAAGGGTGGCCATAGGCCAATCGCCCTTTGTGCAGTTCCGACGCTGGAAAATCCCAGCCCGTCTACTCAGTACATTTGTACCATACTCGAGACCTCTGATTCAATCCTTCAGCTTTTTCTAATTCGATTTAAAATGGGCGAACCGGGAGTGACTACTTATTGCATCAAGACATTGTGGCCAAGAAGAGATAAGATTAGATAAGTTCTATCCAAGCAAAATAATAAGTGTTTGATGAAAGGATAGTGATGAATTACCAGACGATAGGTTTACCTCAAGAATTCCTGAAAAGCTTGCAGGCATTACCACCACAGCAACAACGCATGGTGTTTGATTTTGTCGAGTTTCTGGCTCTTAAGTATGTTGAATCTGAGCAAAGCCAATCTCAGGCTCCTCGGATTTTAGGCTTGCTGGAAGGACAAGGATGGATGAGTGATGATTTCAACGAACCTCTATGTTGAGAATTAAGAATTTAGAATTTAGAATTTAGAATTTAGAATTGGGACTTCTGACTTCGGCGTTGCTGAATCAAGGAGTGAATAGGGTGCATGTCAGTTTTGTTAATCCCTGATTTAGATCCCCCTAAATCCCCCTAAATAAGCTAGGGCTGTTTCAAACTTTAGTAAGTTAACGATAAAAGGAGATAGGGAGATAGGGGAATATCGGGATAGGGGGATAGGTAAATAAACTAAAAATTCCCGAAAAATGCCCAAATTTAGTCATTAAAATCTGACGAATTAGCCGCCTTCAATCAACTCAAGTGCACCTGAAAACGGCTCTAAGTATTCGTTAAACTGGTGTTAGTCCCAGCCCTATTGGGTTTTTGCTTCTGTTTACCCTTTAGAGCTGAAGCTATACCAAAAGCACCAAAAGCCAATAGACTTAATACAGAACCGGGTTCAGGAACCGATATCCTAAAGTTTAATGCCGTTGTGATATCATAAGATGCTGTTGTGATATCATAAGATTCAAAAAATGAACATCCACCATTACACTCATGAGCCAATGAAAAAGGAGGTGGAAAAGAAAATTGATTGGTGTCTACTTCCAAATCATCTAGATCTAATAAATTATCTAGCTCCGACACGAATATAGTACTATTTTCAGATATCACCGTATCAATTCCGATGGGAAAGTTTAAGAAACTTTCCACAGACCAGATCCAATCTCCAACTTCAGGTGGATTATCTGGATTTAAAATTGTAATTTCAAATCCAGCGGCAGGAGCCAAAGATAAATTACCGCTTACAGAAACAGAACTTTCACCAGGAAAGAAAAATCCGAAAGGGAAACTGACCTCAAACGGATTAATATTTTCAATCCGGGTTTGCCATTGCCATCCGCTATTTGGCTTATTCAACAAATCCGTGAAAAGAACAGACTCTCCTCCAGCGAAAACCTCAGAATCTTTTCCTAGAACAAGATCTGCTAGTTGTTCTGGTATTCCACCATTTCCAGGAATTACATCAAGTTGTCCATCAGGATTCAAATCGAAATGAGTAGTCGTCTGACCTAATGGTTTAATGTCTAATTGTTGATCAAGCGCCAAAAAATTAGTGTTTTCTTCAACCTCCTGAACATTATTAATAGTTAAACTCTTCGCTTTCAAAGCTGTTGTTGGTAAAACCACTAGCGAAGTTAGTGTTACTAATACAAACCTTACAATATACTGTTTTTTACAAGGTTGATTTGTCATGGTAGAAACCCCTACATTTAAGCTAAATCCTTTTAGAGCCTCTTACTGTTTTGTCTTAAGTAATATATTCCAGCAATAAAAAAACATTAGTTGCTATCAAAAACAGTATCTTTAAAAATATTTATTAATACTACTAAAAAAAATTAAGGCAGTGTCCCTGTTTGATAACCAACTAGATTGATATTAGGGGACACGCCTTAATTACTGGCAATTAACCTACACTATTAGGATAGTTAATTGTCAGGTTTTTACGGATTTAACCTAATGGAATTAGATTTAAGTCAGTTGGTTGAGAATTAGCACCGTTAGTTGAACCATTTTGATCCGCAGCAATGGGATTTTCAGTATTAACAACGGTCAGTCTTGAGTTGTCAGAGAAAGTGAATTGAGTGGCTTGAATATAAGCAGAAACCGTGACAGGAATGAAACTTGTACCGACGGCGGTTAGTTTTCCTTTCAGATTGAATTTAGAGGTTTCTAAGTTGTAAAGACTGCGAGCTAATCCTTCTCGGTCGCTTTGAGATTGAGTTTGGTAACCCTTGGAAGAGTTTCTGTAGTAATCTGTTCGGCCACCAAACTTGGCACCAAAAATAGCAGATAATAAACCAGCTTTGCGACCTTTTGTGCGACTACCTTGAGTGATGGATTCCCACTCTTGAGCACTGAAGTAAGAAGAGGCTTTTTCCTGCCACTGATTTAAGCTTTCTTCAGAAACAGTAGTTAGCTCAATGTCGATATCTATGTTAGCAGTAGTACCCCTTTGAACCGTTACAAAAACCCCTGATGCTCGACCGTAACCATTTTGAATGGTACCACTTTCATAAGCGGCTTCTTCAGACATGGGAAGAATTACTTGGTTAAGAGAGACAATCTCAATTTCTGGGGTAGAAATAAGATCAATGTCTGGGGTCGAAATAAGATCCATTGTGTTCATGTATTTCTCCTTGTTGTACTTTTCAACACATGTTTCTTGAGCTTGGCTAAGTTTTTATCTCAGCACATTTTTATCATGACTAATAATTTTTAACGCCACAGTACCCCTGAGGGTACTATTAATCTATAAGTAGTCAGTTAATTAAAATGGCCATAACCCTTCATATATAAGGGTTATTAAAATAGAGGTACCTTGTAGCTATATTGGGTTATCTCCCCCCAGATACTGTTGAGATACCCCCAGTACAAATATCCACAGAGCTAATTGCCAGGCCTTAAGTAGCTGGACCAAATAAACCTCGCTTCTTGATGCAGTCGCT
>NZ_JAAHHZ010000412.1:0-4260 GCF_010672005.1 Moorena sp. SIO4A5
GTTGTTGGTAAAGTGACTGAGGGTATGGATGTGGTGCAAAAGATTCAAACCACCCCTACTGATCGTGGTGATCGCCCCAAAACTCCGGTTCAAATGGTGAAAGTGACGATTAACGAGTAACGTAAGCTATTAGCGGTCAGCAATCAGCTATCAGCTATCAGCTATCAGCTATCAGCTATCAGCTTAAGCGCTACGGGAACAGCCATTCGTAGTAGGCTAAGCTACACTGAACAGCTTTTGAATAAAACAAGCTGACCACTGACGTTAGGTCACAGGCTGGAAGCCTGTGCCACCGCTGACTGCTGATTACTGACTACTGACGGCTGACCGCTGACGGCTGACCACTGACGGCTGACCACTGACTACTGACCACTGACCACTGACGGCTGACCACTGACTGCTGACGTTTTCTCTTTTCCTAAGATATTCTTGATCAAGCCGAGTTGATATAATTTGACTGTATCACTAGGGGAGCAAATTCTTTAGTGCTAGCGTCTACTGGGAATGGTCTAACTTAGGAACGGTAAAACCCATGAACACATCACCCTGGCTAGCAGCTACTGCAATCACTACAGCTTCTTGCCTTACCTTAGGCGCTATCAATCCAGCAGCAGCGAATACTTTTGACAACATCGAAGTTAACGAAAACAATTTTATTGCAGTAGCTGCCCCTTTTGGCTACAACCAATATCAATTACTAGTCATTGAGCAGATAGCAAACTGGCAAGCGTGCTGGCGTGAACGTGGCACTAACCCAGTTATTGTAGATCCTCTGCTGCTCGACTTTGACTTTACAGGAATTTGTGGGCGCAGTACAGATAGCAACGGCTATTCTATGCGGGTCGATAGTCAAGACTTCGGCCTAGACTATATGCTCAGAGTGGTTAAGCGGAATGGAGAATTGGTATTAGTAGGGAGTCACCGCATTGACCGCAATGCCCCAGACATTGAGATTGGCCGCACCAGAGGTTTGGCGAATGGCTTTCTCAAAATCTTTCTTGATCCTGGTTGGCGATTTACCAAACGTATGTATCAGGGCAAACAATTAGGTCACATCTATCTTACCTATGGTGCGATCGCTAATACTGTCGCGCCACAATGGACCAGTAGCCCTCAACCCTCACCACCTACTCCCACCAGGGAATTTATTTTTACCAAACCACAAGCCCAACCGAAAACTAGTGGTGAACGTTTTCCTGACACTAGCCCTGAAATTCCAGCACCTGCACCAGCAGAATCATCAAATGATGGCATACCAGTGTTTGATGGGTCTAATTAAGAATTTCACGAGTAGGGAGATAGGGAGATAGGGAGATAGGGAGATTTTTGCTAATCTAGTTTTTTTTACCCTAATCAGGTACACAGGATTGTATCTCTGTTGCCTATTCCCTATTCCCTTTGAGCAATTTAGGTATCCCAATCTCAATACTGAACAGCTGACCCATCACGCTGAAATCACTTCAAAATCAGAAATAGTCTCAATCCACACCCGTGCTCCACACTTAAGGGGATCATCTGGACGATACATCACCCGACAGGGGCCATTGACCTCCACCGTATGACCGTAAACATTTTTAGAGCCTCGCTTGACCGTAATCACAGGATTCCGGTCCCCCGTCTTGAGATTGTTGCGAATCACCCTCTGGTTAACATGAATTACGGTCTTGGTGTAATTTGTACGCTTTGACCAGTTCCGTTTTGGTCCGCGAGTGCCAGGAGTGACCACCGGCATACCATCAAACAAAGGAATCACCCAAGTTCTCCCCACCTTATAAGCCCCTTTAACTCTACCCTTGCCCAGAAGGTAACGGACGCGAGTGGCAGAAACACCGAGTAATTCAGCGGCTTGTGCGGTGGAAATCATCATGGCGAATAAACCATTGCTTTAACGATATTATTAAGGTAACACACGTTTTCTGAAAATGCCAGGATTTGGTAAAACTATTGCACTATCGCGATTTACAGAAGAACTGGATGGGTGCAATGGATGAAATGGAGTAATACAGAGAAGAGGGTGCTGAAAAACTATTGCATTGTCGCCATCTCAAGGAGTAGGGTCAACTGGGATTAATGAGTTTAATCGGATTAGTGGGATAAAAGTGTTATAAAAACTATTGCAGCGATGCAGAGGTGCGACCCGTGGCGAATTTAATTACGGGTCAAACGCACCATTACGGTCTTGGGAAGGCAGCGCGGTCTTGGGGAGGCAGCGCGGTCTTGGGGGTTTCCCCCATGAGCGACTGCCGTTCCCCCAGCGACTGCCGTGGTTTCCCCCATGAGCGACTGCATCAAGACATTTTCACAATTGAGTGCTCAGTGGGTCAGCTAAAGCTTGTAGGGTGGGCAAAAACCGTTTGGTTATGCGTGAGTATTCTAGATAATAGAAATTTGCCCACCCTACTTTAATTGGTATTTTTTTTACCGCTCAATCAGCGCATGAGGCAGACGGCTCCACTCATTCCACGATCCATCATAATTTCTCACTTTGGGATAGCCGAGTAAATACTTCAAGACGAACCAAGTGTACGCAGAGCGTGCACCAATCGCGCAATAAGGAAAAATTTCTTTGTCAGCTGTAACACCTCGGCTGCTGTAAAGAGCATGTAACTCTTCTACTGACTTAAATGTACCGTCCTCATTCAAGGTATGAGTATACTCAAGATGCACCGCACCTGGAATATGCCCTCCACGTTCAGCTCCTTCTGGCGGCTTGATCATAAATATCTCACCAGAATACTCTTGAGGAGTCCGCACATCTAGCACCACACAATCCGTTTTCTCTAAAGATGCTTGCACCTCTGCCTGGAGAACTCGTAAGTCAGGATTGGGAGAGGTTGCTTGATAAGAGGTGGGCGGAAAGTTTGACAAGTCTGATGTTACTGGACGACCTTCTGCCACCCATTTCTGATGACCACCGTTAAGGACATACACTTTTTGATGTCCAAAGAGCTTCAGAAACCAGAAAATAAAAGCTCCTGTGCCTGGGTAACTACCATAGGCAATGACAGTCGTTTCTTGGGAAATTCCTGAACGTGACAACAGTTCCTCAATCGCAGTGGGGTCTAAATTCATTCCGAAGTCGGGCATGGAGAGATCAGTGGAGAAATTCCAGAAAATAGCCCCCGGAATATGAGTATCTTTGTAAGATTCTGGACTCATATCAACTTCAACCACACGCACCATCGGATCTTCTAGATGATCCATCAGCCATTGTGTATTGACCAAAACTTCAGGGTGAGCGTATTGAGACATCGGTTTTCTCCTAATATTGAGGCTAAAGGTAAGATTAGGGGAGGCAGTTTGGGTTGCCCAGTACCCGATCGAGTACACTTTTGGTCCTCACGGTCATGACGAGTTCCTTGCAGTTTTTATTTAAAGCCATTCATCAGGTCAAGGATGAAGCAGACTTGCGATCGCGCATTGTCCCAAAAATTGGTGAGCATTTTGCGGCAAAGCGATGGGGTGTTTTTTTCTTCGATCAATTGCCTCCAGTTAATCAAAAGCTTCTTGATGCAGTCGCTCATGGGGGAAACCCCCAAGACCGCGCTGCATCGCTTCAGGAATCCCTAAAAATCGCCCTATCTATCGACCATAACCCTGTTTTACCAAAAAAAAATCTGGGTCATTAGCCCCGTTCTTCCAGGACGGCTTTGTGTTAAGATAAAGACATAACAAAAAAATAGTATCCTAGAGGAACATGATCACAGAATAAGTAGACAGTGTAAAAAACCTGTTTTGAGATAAGCAGGTTGCACAATCAAGTCTAACGATTTGGAAGTCTATGAAAGTCTAAGATCCCTAAAAAAATGTTTATCTTTATTTGTTAATAAGTTTAGGTACGGTGGGGCACATCGAAACCTAGGTTATAGACCAAATACGCTTGTGGAGAGGCGACCTCTATTTTTCCTGGCTCTGGCCTGGTTAAACAAGTCACCCCGTTGAAGCAAGAATCCCCGCGCCTTTAGGCCGGGGAGTGTCAAGCTATATCGTTGAGCATCACGCTCCTGCCCATGAATCATTGGTAGCATCGCCCAAGGTTTGGGCCTTGATTTGTCCTCGGCCAGATCATTGGCATGTGATGGCAGGACCAATCATCAGCAGTGGTCAATTAGTAGGTGCCGTAGGCTGCACTCGTGAACGGTCAATGCCTGCTTTCAATACACAGAATCTAGCGGATATGAGTGCAGTCAGTTTGCACTTGTCTGTTTGGGCTACAACCGTGCGCTCCCAGCACCAATCTTTCAAAAGCGATCGCTTAAC
>NZ_JAAHHZ010000413.1:0-4235 GCF_010672005.1 Moorena sp. SIO4A5
ACTTCCCCACCGCCCTCGCCATCAATATCCTGGTTATCCCAAAAGTTGATCAATGCTCGTGCAGTGGGGCCCCTTAGACCGAGCCCGGCCTCCCTGCGTTTCGTTCCGCTTCGCTCCACTACACTCCGGTCGTCCCGGCTCTAGACCCTGGTAATAGAAAACGAAGTGATTCTGTTTTAGAGAAAATTATTGACTCCGCTCCGGGGGATGCACGGGGCTGGTTACTGGTGATGCCAAGTAGTTGATCGGTTTCCCAGCGCCCCGGCACCCCCTGCGCTCCGTGCGGGAGTAAGGAGTAGTGGGTTAATTCTTTTGCATTACATGTTGCAAATTATCCAGCTAAAGGATTTCTTGTTCCAGTTCCTTTCACTTGCTTCCCAGTGAATACAATCGTTGTTTTCCCAATAATTAATACTAGAAGACAAAGATGGATTCACGGCGCACGGAAGTGGTTCTCCTTCTGCATAATATTTACAGCGAGAGCAGCTTTTGATTTTTTGACGAGGCTGACGCTGACAAGGATTCTCCCTGACAGGAAAAGTGTGATTTAAATCTAGAGTTAAAATGTTATAATTGTCTTCCCAAGCTAAGGTTGGATAATCAATCAAATAGTATCCTTCGGTTTTCCAATCATCACATGATTCAATGACACCTATGTCTCCGGGGGGTAAACAATAATATTGTGATAGATACTCGCATGTAGCTTTAAGCACAAAATAATTGTCGTAATACTCAGGGATGTATTTTGTCTGATATCCAGGGAATATCCAAGCTTCCGAATCTGTTACTTTGCACAATAAACTACCTCGATATCTTACAAATAAATAACCTTTTCTGTAACCTACATTAATCTCTTGAATTAAAGTAGTTAATAAAGGGTCTTTTATGTCTATTGACAAAAATGCGATTATGTCTTCCTTGATTTCACTATGTACAAATGAGATTATACTCATGCTTGTTTCTCCTTGGGATTTTTCCTAGTTACAATTTAGGATAGGTTGTCTATTGGTGTGTACTGCGATCGCCTTTGACGCAGCTTACTATTGGGTTAACTTAAATGAAATTAAAAAAGACTTAGCTGTTGGAATTGTTCATTCCAAAGCTTCGACGGTTCCCACCATATCAACGCCCATCTTTCCTCTTTAACAGATGGCACACTGTGGAGTTTCTTGGAATCAAATTGATAGATAATTCCACGCTTACAGCTGTACTCTAAACCATCAATAATGAATAGATAGTCAGTGCTACTTAGTACAAACGCCTGCCTCCCATATATTGATGCGTCCCGATGAAGCCGAACGCCTCCTCCTTTGCCGTACTTGCAAAGTAAAGATAGTTTCCAATCTGGACAAAATATTGATGCTAGCTTGTCCATTCTCTGGTCATAATGTGCTTTAATAACTTTCGGTGGTTTGACATTAACTAGCTTATAACCAAGTGGAATTACTAGACGGTTATAATCTTGACTGTATATGCTCTCTTCGAGCATATGCTCTTTTGATTCACACCATTCAATAAATGGCTTCAGCTCTACTCTTCCAAGCTCTTTCATACAACTACTTTGTGCTAGATTTAGGGGATAAACAAATCAAAGCTAAGTTCTGTGATCACATATATCTGATCACAGAACTTATTAATTAATCGTGATAATTAGATAGAGATAGATTATCTACATAATCCCTTTCCTGTTCATTATCATTTTTTTCATTCGTCTGTGATTGAGCGAAAATCTTTTTGACAGTAGCTTGGGCAGTACCATCATGATAGAAATATTTCCCCAATCCAAACAAAGAAGCTGCACGCCGAAAAGATTGTGCTGAAGCAGATAATAATGGTCCACCATATGCTTTAGACGATACTGGTTCTGTTCCAAAAGCATCTCGGGAGAAACTTCCATCAGAAGCATGTATGATAAGTGTAGTTTTAACACATACTTCTGAACCCATATAATCTGCTTGATCTTTCTTTTCCCACCCTGGACAAATATAATCAAAGATGGCGGAAAGTATGTAAACTTTGATGTACGGAACCCTTTTCAAGACAACTACCTCATTATTAATCTTTTTGGTGATTGGTTTAAGACTGATAAGCCCCAAAGGTATAGGCTTAGACAAGTCAGCTATTATTTCAGATAATGTCCGCTCTCTTACCTGTGTAGACTTTGCTTGACAAGCCGCAATACGTAACTCCCTTAAACTGGAAGGTAAATGTAAGGAACTCTTTGAGTAATTCTGAGTATCAACTTCGGGATTCATCTTTAAATTCTCCATGGTTCGCATTAATTTTCTCGTCGATTACTTGGTCTATCAAAACTCTGTATTTGTGGAGTTCAAGCTTGCCCAGTGCTTGTCTAATTTGGCATTGTGTTTGCCAAAGACAAAACCTGACATATACCGGCAGTTTTTTCGACATACTTTTGAGGAATGGCAAACTTGCTTGGATTGGTTGAAGTAATCGCAGCGGCCTTTCCAAACCCCCAGATAACCATCCTCATAGCCCCTTTCCTGGAAAGAGAGCATGGTTTCTGTAGCAAAACCATCTGTCTGATGGATCTTCGACTCTTGCTCGAAGTCCAACGATTGGTCATATAGCATAATATTGAGTTAAGTCTCTAATTTGACTGACAACGGGAGGAATCTCTTTGGTTCTGGCTTCCTTCCGTTTATATCTACAGTATACTGTAGATATAAGAAAAAATCAAGTTATTTTATCGAAAAATATTTCCTTGGAGCACTGTGTATCACATGCCCTTGCCCTAGAATTAACGATCGCCCCTAACATCAAGAGTTATCTCAGCAGTTATCACCCGGTTTGTTTGAGAAACAATCTTCACCCGTCTCACCCGACCAGCATAGGGTGATCGCACCATACTCAATTCTGCCAGCTCCTTCTCCACTTCCTGAGACTGCTTCACCAAAGATGCCAGTTGGTACTGCTGCCGCTGCAAATTAGTTTGATACTTCATCATTTCCAGAGAATGCCGGTAAATCTGCTGTTGGTAACGAGTTTCAGCAGCATTTAACCGAGCAATAGCAGAGTCGATCGCAATCTGTGTTTTGATGCGCTTTTCCTGTAACCGTTGTCGTTTCTGGATTTTATCTTGGTCGTGGATGACATTGAGATAATCCATCTTGAAGCGGAGGGGTGGAGCTGCTTCAATTTCCATTTCGACCAATGCTAAATCATTCCGAGCCTTTGCGATCGCAGCCTCCTCCTCACTGAAAGAAGGTGTTGGCGGTTGTTGGATTGGGGGTAACGGTAAACTCATCTGATTGATCGCGATTTGCAGCTGGTTCCGTCTTGCTTCCAGTGTTTTTCGTTGAGCAGTGCGGTCCGACAGAGTTTCACCCACCTTCACCCTGTCCCCCTGCTTCACCTTGATGTCTTCCGGTGCTGTTACTGTTACGTTTATTCGGTGCCGCTTTGGGGCAGTGGGCTGAATCTGTGTAACCGGGGTAATGCCATCAGGTACTGGTTCAACAGAAACTTGACTTGGACTAGCTGCAACCAGCATCGTTGCCGTAATACCAATCCCGATTAAGTTAGTTAGCCATTCCATAGTCCTACTGCTGCTGGTGAGATTATCTTTACGCTTAGATTTCCCACAGCGTACTGATCAGTCAACTTAGTGATAGCTGTAGTCAGTGGACAATAGGTGAATTTTAGTGTCGAGCCGCTCACGCTAACAGTCTGAAGTTGATTAAGCTGTGCAGCTGGTTTCACATCTTCGGGGAAATCTACGGCTACCTGGCCATTAACGAAAATCGCAGCACCAGGGTATTGTGCTGCCAGCTGCTGTAATCCGGGAATAGGATCTTCATCGTCCCAACTCAAAGTCAAGACCGTGGTTTGAGCTGGTTGACCAATATTGGTGGTCAGCTTAGAGATAGTAATCTGCTCCCCCGTCTTATAGATACCGTTTCCATCCGTTACGATGAACTCACTTCCAGCAGTATCGATAATCCAGTAGCGGCCAGAGGCATCAGAGCGATCGCTAGCCCAGACACCAGTAATTTCGGCATAGATATGATTAGCGCTGGCATTCTGGTTGTAAGTGGTAATCGCACCATCCCTCAGACCAAGACTTTGAGTAACTTTGGTTGTAATCCCGCCACCATTAGCCAACCAGATACCAATCATTAGTAACGCTGTCGCACAAGCTAGCACCCACAGCTCAGCAGCACCCCCAGTTTTAATCCGTCGTCTGGGGTTGCTCACAGATACAGCCCAAGCAA
>NZ_JAAHHZ010000414.1:0-4214 GCF_010672005.1 Moorena sp. SIO4A5
TTTTAAAGGGAGTGCTATATTTCTCGTAATTCCATAGCTTGGTGATGCGCTGCTTAAGTGTTTCCCGTGTTGGTATTTCGCTGAGATAACCAAAGGTGACTTGATTCTGTGCTTCTACCCAAGCCTTAGTTTCCTCTGAATCTGGGTCTTCTAGCCAGCGGTAAGGGTCAGCTACTAGAGTACCGTGGTAATCATCGACTTGGTCGGCTTTGCGGCTTTTGGGATAGTTCAGGGGTTGACTGGTAGATGGCATGGTGGCAGATGGTGAAGCAGCGTTTCTAGTTTAACGTTTCTATTCTTTGGGTCGAGGTTGGAGGACATGGGCAGCTATGGGGCATAACGTTTTAGGGAGCCTACCCGAGATACTTTCAATTTTTGCGATCGCATTGCTATGGGACTGTGGGAAATTGTCACTGTTCGCGCTTCTTGACCCTCCGGGTTCAGCAGTTACTCTACTTGGGGAAACCCCAAGTAGAGTAACTGCTTCACAAGATTCGCACAAAAATTTGGCGCGATTGACCGTAGGTCAATCTTGTAGTGGATTAACACAGCCATCACAACAATTCCCTGAATTCCTCACGACTAAGCTGAGTGTCACGCAATATTTGGGACAATAAACCACGCCCAATGGTTTCACCAGAATGTACCGGGATGACGGTTCTACGTCCGTCATCATGAATTAAAATATGGTGACTTCCACGTACCCTCGCCACTGTAAACCCTGCTTTCTCCAGTGCTGCGATAATTTCCCGTCCAGTTAAACTTGGTAATTGACTCATACTTCCACTGCAACTCGCTGTACACCAACGAAGTCAAGGGAATCTTCTACATTTTCTTCAAATTCCAAACAAAGGGCGATCGCTTCTCGAATACGCTCCATCAATTCATCCAAAGATTTTGCTTGGGTATGACACCCTTTAAGAGTGGGAACAGAAGCTACAAAGTAGCCATCAGCATCCTGCTCGATAATTACATTAAATTCTCGACTCATTTTTGATTTCAATTTATTGAATATAGATAGTATATTTTGCTTAGCAATATTTACTATATAATCAAATTATAGCATTTTATAGGATTTCCTAAATAGGTGAGGTAATTTCTGGTCGGCCATATTTTTCCTGAAGCTGCTGAAATGCTTCCTTTAACGGAATACCTTCTCCTTGCTCAAACTCCTCAATACTCTTTCGGATGCCCGCAATAGACTCAAGCAATTCCATCCTATCGAGAAGTTGCTGATAGCTTTCAGCATCTTGAACAACTGCAGCAGCTTTGCCATTAACAGTAAGAACGATTGGTGCTTTAGTTTCTTTGAGCCTTGCGATAAAGGCTTTAGCGCCCCGTTGGAATTCTGAGAGTGGATGGATGTCACTCAGACTAAACATGATAGTTTTTAGAAATTATTTGATAATTTGATGTTAATAACTTGAAACTGTTTTGTCTAATGGGATCCATTTAGCCGTCAGTGGTCAGCTGATAGCTGATAGCCGTCAGTGGTCAGCTGATAGCTGATAGCTGATAGCCGTCAGTGGTCAGCTGATAGCTGATAGCTGATAGCCGTCAGTGGTCAGCTGATAGCTGATAGCTGATAGCTGAAAACTATAAAACTTTCGGGACGACTTCTACCTTCACTTCCATCCCTACTTTTCCTAGCAAATTAATTAACTTATCCACACTAAATCGACTAATTTCACCATTCATTAAATTACTAATCCTCGGTTGGGTTTCTCCCAAAAACTCTGCTGCCTCATTTTGAGTCCATCCCCGCTCCTGAATATAGGAACGTAAATCTAACATCAGATCCGCTCTTACCTTGAGATTCATTGCTTCTTCTGCCTCAAATCCCAAATCTTTAAATACATTGTCATCCCCTAACAGGACGTTGACGGTTTTTTCCTCAGTCATTTTTATGTTTATCCTTTTGTTCCTTTCTAAACTGAACCATCTCCTGATAACGCTTCTGTCCTAGTTGAATGTCCCGCTTTGAGGTCTTCTGTGTTTTTTTCTGGAAAACATGAAGTACATAAATTGCCTCTTCAAATCTAGCCACATAGAAAATCCGATAGGCTTCTCCGGTCCAAATGCGAATCTCTTCAACTCCCTTGCCAATTGTGGGCATCGGCTTATAATCTGTAGGTTTTTGACCCCTTTGGATAGCTCTCAATTGAAAACCAGCCTTCCGCCGTGCTTCCTTAGGAAGATCCGATAATTCTTCTCTACAAGAGCCAACCCAGTAAATTACTTTATTTATCTGTCATCACCTTACCTCACCAAATATTATACCTTATTTGGCATAAAAAGATAACACCAGAAGAAAGTGCGTTGGCTTTTAGGGGCTCTTTTGGAGCATCGCTTTTTCGGAATGGATGGGAATTCGCGATCGCAAATTGGTATGATTTTTATCCCAATTACAGATTTATGCTGATCGGTAAGAGTGCTCGAAAATCCTGCTCCCTGCTCCCTGCTCCCTGCTCCCTATTCCCTGTTCCCTACTCCCTACTCCCTACTCCCTACTCCCTATTCCCGATTCGACCGTAAAGCACAGTTAGCCCCTTCCGGGCATTACGAATACTAGGATGATTAGGCTCTAGCACTGGCGTAAGGATGCTCAGAGATTTGTGGAAAAAGCTCACAGCTAGCTTTAACTTGTCCAACTCGTTACTCTCTTCCAAGATCACCCAAGCCAAGTCACTCAGGTACATTCCCACTTGGGGATGATTGTTGCCGTAACTTGAGTTCAGGGACTTGATGCACTCTTGATACAATTCTATGGCCTCGGTCAAGCGCCCCAGGGTTTTGTAGGTCAGTGCCAAACTTGCTTTATGCACTGCTAAGTTAGGGTGATTGGGACCGTAGAACTCTTCAATTACCTTAATCGCGTCCTGGTGAAATAGTTCTGCTTTATGATATTCCCCAGAATAGTATACTAAGGCAGACTAGGATAAGTAGAAATTGAAAAATGACAACTGGTTTAACCAACCCTAGTCCTTATTACCTGAAATTAATCACCGAATTTGCGCCCCGTCCCATTACCAATAATGCTGAATTAATCGCCACCCAACAAAGAATCAACGACCTATTAGATCAAAAACCGCTTAATCAAGATGATCAAGATTATCTCAGGGTATTAGGGATGTTAGTCTATGACTATGAAGAAAAAACTGAACAATTCCCCGAATTAACCGATGCAGAATTATTACAGACATTAATGGAAGACTATAATCTAACGATACAAGATTTGTTAGGTATTTTTGAGCAAGAGCAAGCGATTTTAGATATATTAAACGGAAAGCGTAAACTCAATTCTCAAGAAGCCTTGAAAGTGCGTAGGCTAAGCCCTAGCCCGTTGGGCTAATTGCACGTGTTGTAGTGGGTTATTCGACAGGATAAGTGACCAAAGCAATCCATAGGGCGTTGCTGAATCTTCCCATGAATAGGAGTAGATTGGGCATCCTGCCCGCCTGATAATATCTTGAAACTGGCAAGATGCCAGTTCCACCCAAGATGCCCGTTCCACACCTGATGCCCGCCCGATAATATATTGAAACTGGCAAGATGCCAGTTCCACGCAAGATGCCAGTTCCACACCTGATGCCCGCCCGATAATATATTGAAACTGGCAAGATGCCAGTTCCACACCTGATGCCCGTTCCACAAAACTCGGCTTTACAAGTTTAACCAAACCTAGTCTTATGACTCAAACCTTCACCACCCAACACCTTTCCCCAGAAGCGATCGCTCAGCTTGTCAAGTATTTGCCTGACTACATAAAGGTTGCACTCCAGGAAAAGTCTACGGAATTCGAATGTTCCCTCGAAGCTACCATTGAAATGGCAATTTCCAACTTCCTAGACGAAGAAGCATTGAGCTTTGAGGATTGTTTACTCGCTCAACGTCTGAAAAATAAGAATCAAAATTGTCGATAAATAGAATAACTAAAGCGATTACGAATTTGTCCCTGTAACTCAATCCGAATCTAAACACTCACGCTGCCGTTGTCCCATTTTATAAGCACAGAGATTGTATATATATCTGGCGCGAGTTTTGAGAATGGTCAATTGATCCGCCTTTCCCAACAAGTCATCTAACTCAGCCACCTCATCAGTGCAGAGCAATGATTCTACATTTCTGGCCACTAAATCATCCAAACGAGTTTGATCTGCCACAGCCAATTTACAAGTTGCCAGTGCTTCTAACTCATCTACACTCAAACCAAG
>NZ_JAAHHZ010000415.1:0-4174 GCF_010672005.1 Moorena sp. SIO4A5
AACACTGTCAATCTTGCCAACGCTGCGAATTAGGAGCTACCCGCACTCAGGCTGTTATTGGACGTGGCAACCCTAAGGCCCTAATTATGATTATTGGAGAAGGACCGGGTAAACAAGAAGATGAGACCGGTATGCCGTTTGTAGGCAGAGCAGGGAAACTGTTGGAGAAAATTTTGGCATCTGTGAAAATCGATAGTGAACAAGATGTATATATTTGTAACATGGTGAAGTGCCGACCTCCTGGTAACCGCACCCCTACTCCTGATGAAATTGAAGCGTGCAAACCTTACTTGTTGGAGCAAATTCGCCTAGTAGACCCCCAAATTATTCTGTTCACTGGTGCCACAGCGGTAAAAGGCTTAACTGGTAACAAGAAGGGGATTACTAAGATTCGGGGTACCTGGATGGAATGGGAAGGGCATAAGTGGTGTATGCCAATTCTCCATCCTGCTTACCTACTGCGGAATCCCAAACGAGATCAAGGTAGTCCAAAGTGGCTGATGTGGCAAGATATCCAGAAAGTGCGTGCTAAGTTAGATGAGATTCGCTGATTCCATAGATATTAGGGAGTAGGGAGTAGGGAACAGGGAATAGGGAACAGGGAATAGGGAACAGGGAGTAGAGATTAGTTAAGTTTTAAGTGTTAAATGCTAATTGTTAATTTACCATTGAAAGTTTAAAATTGTTAATTTACAACTTTCAATGGTAAATTAACGAACAACCAAGAATGATACAGCGTTTTTCATAGCTATCAGGTACACAGGAGTTTTTCCATCTTACCTCTTACCTACTCCCTACTCCCTGCTCCCTGCTCCCTAAAAGCCAAGAATTTGTAGCTCACCCAATTGAAAACTGCTGTAAAAATGATTATTGATGAAACTTGGTACCAACGACCGCCTGGAGTTTCTGAGGCTACCTCTGCTGGTGGTATTGTTGCCCGCCGTTGGGAGCAGCAGATATACATTGCTCTAGTTCAAGAAGGCAATAGACTTGAATACGTCTTACCCAAAGGTCATGTAGAACCAGGAGAAAGCATTTTAGAGGCGGCAGAGCGAGAAATTGCGGAAGAAGCGGGCTTAAATGACCTGAAATTTATTGCTGAACTGGGAGTTAAGGAACGATTAGACTTTGCCAAACAGTGTTGGAAAAAGACTTACTATTTTCTGTTCATTACTGACCAAATTGAGGGGACTCCTACTGATCCAAATCTCAGTTACCAGCTGGGGTGGTTTCCAATAGATGAATTACCAACATTATTCTGGCCAGAACAACAAGAACTCATTAAAACCAATAGTAAGCTGATCCAAAATTCTGTAAGCATATGCGCTACGCGCAGGCTACGCCAACAGCCGTGAGCTAAAAGCTCACGCGTGCGCGTTCAGCTGTCAGCCTTCAGCGTCCCATAACTCAAGATTAAACGAATGCTTACCTCTTTTATTGAAAAACACCGATTGCGCTACGGGCACGCTTGGCCTGTAACCACGCTGCGCCAACGCGAACAGTAGCGTCGTGGCACAGGCTTCGACGCATCGGACCTAACCCATAAGCTGATAACTGATACGCGACACGCTGATACGCGACACGCTGATAGCTTACCCGTTAACTAAAACGCACAACACTGTGGCTAAATCACACCACAAGCCGCTCGAGCACCACCCCCTCCCAAGGGTTTGGGAGTGTCTGAATAATTGTCACCTTGGGCGTGAATGATCAGAGAGTGACCCTTAAGGTCAGCAACCTTTAACCGTGGGGCTACGACTGGAGTGTTAGCAACACCCTGTTGATTAACCACTAGCCTTGGCAAATCACCTAAATGACCATTACCGAATGGTCCTTCATGTTTGCCGGTATTTTCTGGATCATAATGACCACCAGCAGCTAAGCCTGGAACTACTTTACCTTCCTTCTCGGCTGGACCACAGTTGGGGTTTGTATGGAGATGGAAGCCATGTTCTCCAGGAGTTAATCCAGACAGATTCGAGGTTAGCTGCAGACCCTTCTCGGTTTGGGTTGCTTTGACAATGCCAATCTCTTTACCAATGCCTTTGGTATCAGTCAAATGCATGCTCACCGTTAGTGGTGTTGACGCGGATTGATTGGAACAAGCCGAGATTAGAAATATTGCGATCGCAGCTAATAGGCTGATAATTTTCATACTCAACTACACCCCACTTACAGATAGGTCTCCAAGGATCTGAGATCCTTTCGGATTGCCGTTTCCCTATTCCCTACCGTAGCTGATTTCTGAGGATTTTTCAGCTTGAGCTGAGTTTTCCATGCTTCTATCTCAATCTGGCACCCATTCATCTTACCCCTAGCTGGAGTGGGCTTTTAGCGCTATTTTTGTAAAAGCACAACACTTGGCTAGTGTTGAGGGGATCCCGATACAGACACTCAACCCGATTAAAATTATGTTTCTGGGCAAGGGATTGCAGGGTGGTTTGGGTTTCGGGAAAATCACTAGACAATATATGACCCTCGACCATGGAAACTTCTTCGGGAGTCAGTTGAGCCCAGTCTTGGTAAACACCCTCTAGGTAACGTCTTAGATAGGCGTTTCGGGTTTCTCCATCTGTGGAAACTATATCGATCAGAATAAAAACACCATCAGCTTTTAGCAGATGACTCAGCTTAGCCATAATACCATCTTTTTGCTCAAAACTGAGGTGATGGAACGCAAAAGAACTTAGAATCCCGTCGAACCTATCCTGCTGCTTTTGTCCCAACTCAGAAACTACTTCAAAGAAGTCGCCCTGGATCAATGTCTGTTCGCAGGGGATAGAATTCATGTTATCACAAGCAATCTCTAGTGCTGGCTCAGAGAGGTCAATACCTTTGTAGGAAGCAATAGTGGTATTGGCTAAAGCCTGGGCGGTGAAGCTAGCATCACCGCAGCCGAGGTCAAGCATGGAGAAGGGCGTTGGAAAGTAGCTGACTATAAATGCGTGTAAGATGCCGTAAATTTCACGGTGTTTCATGTAATTGTTAGTCAGTATTTTTTAATAGAGTTGCCACTGACTCTCAAATATATTAGGTGACTGATATGTTTTCAGAAAACACCTTTTTTGTACTTTGGAAAAACCACTTATAGTTTAGCTAATCTATTAAGAAACACATGGTTAAATCCAAACCCCAGCCAGGATTTGATATTTTGTAAGCATTCAGCAATCAGCTAATACGCTACGCGCACGCTACTTGAGGTGCTATCAGCTATTAGCTAATGCGCTTTTAGCTCACGGCTGACCGCTGACGGCTGACCGCTGACGGCTAAATACTTACCTAAGTATTAATCATTATCCAGGTTGGATAGTTGAGTTTTCACATGAGCCAGATAGCTAGAATCATTGATGGTTTCTGGGGATAATCTTCCTCTTGCAATAGCACTTGCTACTAGGTCTTTGGCGGTAATTCTCTTGGTTTTTACAGCGCTGATGAAACCAGCATTACTGGGAATACCTTGGTCAGCAAAGTAGCCTTGATAAGCCAGATAGACCAGGTTAAACGGTTGAACTTCGACAATATTGTTACGGCTGGTGGTATAATTTGCAGCGATTTCTGATGCTAAGACGGGAGTGGTAGCGGTAGCAATCAACAAAGTGCCTAAACTGCCAAGTACGAGACGTTTCATCTTTGTTTCTCCTAAGATTGATTAGCTTAATTGGTGAACTGCTTTTCTTTAATTACTAGAATGCAGGTCTTAACTGAGGAGGAAGTGACCGTTAACTGAGAATTTGATAAGGTCTTGCTAAGGAAACTGAATTAACCCTGGTTGACTGACAAAACTAATCAACCACGTACTGGTACGAAAGTATTTTGAATTCCAGTCGATACCGTCGTTTATCATGTTGTTTTCGTGAGGCCATCACCGGGTCAGGATCATGATTACTCAGGTGCGACCCGTGGCGAATTTAATTCTTAATGGGGAAAGCGCACCTATGTGAAACGAACCCGACGAATCAGTCTCCAGCCATTTTCGCTCGGAGGCTTTGACATCATGTTTATCACTACCCTCGCCTTGACCTACTGGTTTGCCGTAATATCATGTCAGGATAAGGGCGACCGATGAAAGACGCTCAAGGAAGTGGAGATTCCGAAATCTCCCAATGTAGCTAGGGTTCAAGCTACGTCCCCACCCGAAGGAGCACTTCGAGATGGATATGGCGGTTTCGACTAC
>NZ_JAAHHZ010000416.1:0-4160 GCF_010672005.1 Moorena sp. SIO4A5
GGGTTTTCCTTGCCTACATTTCGTGAACGGTTTGTGATTGACCGCCGTGAGCGGCAACCGAGTTTATTGGATTTTGGGTATGATGATGACGACCGGGGTGGTGTGTTTATTCAGCGTGGCTTCAAGGTACTGGACACTCCCTCGGTCAGGTTTAGTCTAACACCACAGTTCTTTCTTCAAAAAGCTATTCTTGGAGACAATGATGAAGATGAGAACAATGATCCAGAAGGTGGTGGCGTAATTGATCCCGCTAACTTTGGTTTGCTTGTTGACCTTGATGGTTCCTTAGGGCCACGTACTACACTAATAGGTTCCGCAGAACTCACTAGTCTGGATCCTGATGATCTAGAAAACGAAACTAGGGGAAGTTTGCGCCTCCGACAAACTATTGGCACCACTTACCCTCATCGCTTAACTTTGGAATCCAGCTACCGCGATCGCCTTTTCAATGGCTCTTTGGGTTTCCAAACCGTTCAGAGTAGTATTGGTGGTGTACTTGAATCACCGACAATTCCCATCGGGCAAACCGGCTTGACCATTAGATATCAAGCTGGCGTTCAGCGTATTAACGCTAACACCGATCGAGCAGACTTGCTACCTCTGCCACCTCGGGATAACAATCGGATTAGTTTAACCCGTTATCAAGGCAGTGCAACTCTAAACTGGACACAACCCCTTTGGCAAGGTGACATATTGCCAGCAACTGCTGAAGAAGGTATGCGCTATACACCAGCACCAATTTTACCAAATGTTCAACTAAATTCATCTATTACCGGTGTGGCTAGTGCCTATAGTAATGGTGATTCTCAAGAATTTCTTCGTGGTAGCATTGGCTTAACTGGGCAATTCGGTCATTTTTCTAAACCCTTTCTCGACTATACCGGTTTTAATATCGGCTATAGTCAAGTAGCCTTAGGCAACACATCACCATTTTTATTTGACCGAGTTGCAGATACTCGAATCCTTAATGCTGGTATTACCCAACAACTCTATGGTCCGTTTCGAGTCGGTTTCCAAACTTATCTAAATTTAGATACAAATGAGGAAATTAGTACTGACTTCTTTTTAGAGTATTCTCGTCGAAGCTACAATATTTTATTGCGCTATAATCCCGTTCAACAACGGGGTTTAGTTGGTTTACGAATTAATGATTTTAATTGGACAGGTGCTACAGAACCTTTTGATACGTTTAGCAACAGCTGGGAGGATGATTAGGAATTAGGGAGTTGGGTGTAGGGTGTAGGGTGTAGGGTGAATAAAATTGAATGGCTCTGATAATTATCAGAAACGCTAGAATTATTTGTGTGGCCAAATAAACCCTACCAAATTAAGCTCCTGGATAGGTTGGGGATCTCCAATGAAGACTAATAAGCATCGGTCAGTCTGTGGTAAATTCAAGCAGCGGTTAAATAACGCAGTTAAACGCTGGTTTAATTCCCCTAAAATTTGTCATAGCAGCACCACACAACCAATAGCTTTTACTGTGGGAGAGCCTTATGCTCCCTACAAACCTCCCTCAACTACTCAGCGACCTAACCACAGCAACGTTGTAAGTACTATTACCTGGCCTCCTGGTTATCGGCTACAAAAGGGTAAGTACACCATCGAAAAAAAACTAGGAGAAGGTGGGCTGGGTATTACCTATTTAGCCCGAAATAAAAAAGGCGATCGCATTGTTATCAAAACTATCCTTAATCATGTACTCCGCCAAGATAATTTATTAGAATTTTGGAAAATATTCGCCAATGAAGCGATAAAGTTAGCCCAATGTAGCTGTGGAAATCCTCATCTAGTCCGTTTATATGAAGAAATCATCCGAGAAGGTGAACTTCCCTGCCTAATCATGGAATACATCGAGGGGGAAACCTTGTCGGATCTGGTGAAACGGCAGGGTGTGCTTTCGGAAGAGAAAGCCTTGCTCTACATCCAGCAAATTGGTAGCGCCCTCTGGGACATTCATCAGCAAGGGTTGCTCCATAGAGATGTTAAACCTAATAACATCATGGTGGGTCAGGATGGTTCTGGTGCCGTGTTGATTGATTTGGGTATTGCCACTAAGTTTGTCCCTGGGGTTACACAAACTCATCTTTGTGCTGTGACTCCAGGTTATTCTCCTCTGGAACAATATCAGTGGCGAGCGCAACTCGGTCCCTACACCGATGTTTATGCTTTGGCCGCTACCTTGTATGTTCTCTTAACTGGAAATGAACCAGTACCAGCTGATGAGCGGGCTGAGGGAGCTGTATTACCACCACCAAACCATCTTAATTCCCAGATTAGCGATCGCACAAGTCAATCCATTCTCAATGCCATGAATTTGGTGGCTAGCGATCGCCCTCAGTCTATACCAGAATTTTTAACATTACTCGGTATTGAATTACCAAATAATATTAGTAACTATAATAGCACAAATAGCACCAATAATCAACCACAAATAACCGCTAAATTTAGAGACTGTTATATAGAACGTCCCCAAGATGCTGAGTGTTATCAAAAGATTTTACAACCAGGGGCGCTAATTCGGATTAAAGCACCGAAGCTGATGGGAAAAACCTTACTCAGTAATCGCATTCTTGATTATGCTAAGTCTCAGAGTTATGGCACCGTTTATTTAAATCTGAATCAGTTACCTTGCCATGACTTGGATGTATTTTTACAGTCGTTTTGCGTGCGGGTTGGTGACAACTTAGGCTTATCAGACCAGTTGGATAAGTATTGGAGTAAACGATTATATAGTAAGGTAAATTGTCAACGATATTTTGAGCAGTATCTGTTAGCGTCTTTATCCAGTCCTGTAGTTTTGTGTTTGGATGAAGTTGATCGCGTGTTTCCTTATCCAGAAGTAGCTGGGGAATTTCTAGGGTTGCTGCGCACGTGGCATGAGGATTCCAAAAATAATCAACTTTGGAAAAACCTGCGGTTGATTGTCGTTTATTCTACCGAAGTTTATATTGAATTGGATATCAATCAGTCTCCTTTTAATGTGGGAGAAGCAGTAGAGTTATCGGACTTGGATTTAAAAAACATTCAGAGTTTAGCTCATCTCTATGGGCTAGATTTATCCATTGAATCAGGAAAACAATTAAGGAAAATGGTAGGTGGACATCCTTATTTGTTGAAGCTGGCTTTCTCTACTCTTAGCAAAAATCCCAACATGACTATGGAGCATCTGTTAGAAACCGCCCCGACAGAATCAGGGATTTATCGCCATCATTTGCGAGAACTTTTAAATAATCTAATTCTCCATCCCAATTTACTAAACCCTTTCAAGAAAGTACTGACAACTACTAAAGCTGTGCGCTTGGAGCCTAAAGCAACCTATCTGTTAGAAAGTCTGGGATTAGTCAGAGCAATCGGTAATGATTGTATTCCTCGATATAATTTGTATCGTGAATATTTTAGTAACAGGATTTTATAGTTAGGGAGCAGTCAGCGGTCAGCGGTCAGTGGTCAGCGGTCAGCGGTCAGCCGTGGGCTGAAAACTGATAACTGAAAACTGATAACACTGAAAACTGATAACACTGAAAACTGAAAGCTGAAAGCTGATAGCTGATAGCTTCTTTATTCCCTACTCCCTACTCCCTACTCCCTTTCTGATCATGACCAACCAATCAACAATCTACCAAGTTGGGGGAAGTTTACCTCAAGATGCCACAACTTATGCCATCCGAAAAGCTGATGATGAAATTTTTCACGCTTTGATGGCTGGGGAATTTTGTTATGTGCTCAACTCGCGACAGATGGGTAAATCTAGTTTACGGGTACAAACTATGAAGCGTCTCCAGGAAGCAGGAGTAGCTTGTGGTTGTATCGATTTTACCATGATTGGGAAAGAGAATATACCGGTAGAGATGTGGTATTCAAGCTTGATAGTGATGCTGGTGGATGAGTTTAAGCTATCAGATAAGTTTGATGAAGAGGCTTGGTTTAGAGAAACAGAACACATCGCTCCCTTGTTAGGGTTTGGCAAGTTTATTGAATCGGTATTGTTGGCAACTATTCCGGAAACTATTGTTATATTTCTCGATGAAATTGACAGTATTACGCCTAATGTGAAATAGACAAAAGGAAAAGGAAGCTCGAAGATGGAAATGTCACTAGCCATCATCGACTCCCTATGAATAGTATAGACATTCCCACCCTGTTCACTACCATTTTTG
>NZ_JAAHHZ010000417.1:0-4135 GCF_010672005.1 Moorena sp. SIO4A5
AAGGCAATTTCACCATTTTCATTCTCGAAACGACCATGACCGATGAAATGGAAAATATGAGGCTTTTTCCTAAGAACTTTATCAATAGCACTGCGGCTAGCTGGATTCACTACTGGTAACAATTCCACCTGCTCTGGTTGTTCCTGGGCTAGTGTCTCTATCGCCGCCTGCACTTTCTCGTAGGCAACTGGATTTAAATCTGTCGGTGCAGAGACAACTAAGGCAATCCGCATTTTTTCATTTGCGCCTAACTGAATCGGTGGTGCTGAAATCGGGTGTGAGGGCAGGCGCGAGAAGACCAAGCCAGGTGCAGTAGCCAACCAAATTGTTCCTGAGTTAGTCCTCTGAGGCAAACACATAAATTCCCACGGAAACGCTGCCACTTCAGGGATATTTTGCTCGTCTATATCTAGTTCTACCCGTAGCAGTTGCTGTTTAGTGCGAACAACTTCGTTATAAAATCCAATAAAATCATGGCAAAGTCGATCATCAAACAAGGTATCAAACAATGCTTCTCCGAGTAACCTCGACTTGTTAGCATCTTTGAGTCCATTTTTACGAACCTCCTCGATCAACTCCTTGACTTCTGGGGTGATCTTATCCTGATACCGAAATGGTCCAGAGATTCGATTATCGAGCTTTCCAGGTTCTTTCTTTTCAACCCCCACGGTATAATAATTTATCAGGTAGATGCGATAGGTGTAGTAGGCTCTAGTCATAGCTGTCTGATCAGATAAAGCTGATAATTGGTAAGCAATCAGCGGTCAGCGGTCAGCGGTCAGCGGTCAGTGGTCAGCTTAAAATAAACCTGATTTGGGATAATTTAATAGTTAGAGATGTTATAGAATTAGAAGTCTGGGAAAAAGCCCAATATAAGCATTCAGCTTTTGACTAAAATCAGCTAACCGCTGATAGCTGATAACTGATAGCTGATAACTGACCGCTGATAACTGAATGCTTACCATAGATTTACAATAAAAAGATGCACCCGATTTAAGTCGCTAAATCCTGTGTAAGATTAGCTTTCGGTAGCTTCAATATCCATTCCTTGACATCACTACGACTAAATTTAATCGCCGCCTTATTCTTATTTCGTATTAAAGTTTGTAATCTATCTGCCAGATCACTGAAAACATCACGGATATCAGCAGTTAACCAGTTCATATCCGGCTCACCCCAGGCGATACCGCGCAAATTAATAGACTTTATTTCCTTGGGCACTTTAAAAACAATAGCAAATTGGACTGTCGGTATGTTTTGGATTTCGGGCTCTTCAATGCGCCAGTAACACTTCGAGTTACCTTCACCTTGGGAAATTATTTCAAAGTGACCAGCTTCGTAAGCATACTCAGGAATGACAATGAATGCTTTGAGTTCGTTCTTATTTCCTACATTAGCTTTGAGCTCCGCAGGAATAGTGGTAAATTCGGCTAGTTCAGTGCTATCAATCCCGATACTCCAATCAAGATTGCTATTGATAGCTAAATTCATGCCCACCCCGAAGTTCATCACAGGTCGCCATTGGCTTTTGGGGAAAATAGCCTGAACGATGGGCTCTTTTTCTCCTTTGGGACTGAAGTCAAGCTCACAGCACAATCGCCAAAATCTAACCCCTGGTTTGGGACGTAAATCGACAGTCACAGTCATGTAATAGAAATCAAATGCATCACGCATTTGCTGTCGATAAATGTTGCTCAATCCCTCTTCAGTTTCTTCAAATAGGTCTTCGGTAAGCAATATCAACTTATCCCTGGGATTGCCAAAGCTAACTTTACTTTCCAGCAAGCTTTTAACGGCGGTTGCACCTACACCAAGCTTTGTACTTTCATCCAGGCAACTTTCCCATTTTTTTACTTGCTCAAATAGGTCAGCCAAGAAAGTCTCAGCTTCTTGGGGATTGGGTAGCGGAATGTTTTCATCGGTCATTGACTTCAGCTCTATTTAGATTGACAAAGTTACTACACTTGGCAGCGAGGTATAGCACAAGCCACAATCACATAATTATTGATTAAGTTACTGGCAAGCTGCATCTACAGCTTCCATGGATAAGGGGGAAGTTAGAGAAGTTTACAACCCGCCTTTTCAATTAAATCCGTAATTTTACTAGACTTATTAATTATAAAAATTAGTATTATCTTATTATCTAGTCTTATGAGCTATGAAAGTTGTAATTGGCGTCACAAAAAATTGTCTAGCGAAGCCATAACAACTAGCTATATTTTTATGATTGATTATTTACTTTGAGTATAGTTTGTTTGATAGTAGTATATCACAATCTTCAACAAGAGGAACAAAATAGAGACAATTTTAGTCTAATCTTTTATTCTTTCATCAGAGAAAATAACCCTTTTCCAAATAGGTCATGAACACTAAGGCTGATTTCTGATCACATCAAAAAATATCGGAGCTCTTTCCTACTCTTCTCTTTTAGCTGTTTATTGTTTCCGGTTAGAGCCATCCTCTGTTTACATCTCATTTAAAAACTCTAATTTCCCCGAAACAATCGATCAATTTTAAGACTTATGAATTGACAAAAAAGCAAAAGTGTGCATAAAGCGGTTTTCTATTCGGTTAGGTACAAAGTCCTAGGAGGGAGTAGGGAGCAGTGAAGGGGCAAGAGGCAAGAGGCAAGAGGCAAGAGGCAAGAGGCAAGAGGGAAAACAATCCTGTGTACCTGATAGTTATGCAAACCGCCGTAAGGGAGAATAATATCAAGTCTGGTTGAATACCCATAATTAAGGAGAGGGTGGGGAGTGTGGGAAGTGTGGGGAGGGTGGGGAGATGGGGAGATAGGGAGATGGGGAGATGGGGAAGATTTTTATTAAGGGTAATTATCCTGACTTGATATAAGACAAGCGATCGCATTCCCTATGGTCGAGTAACAAAGGGTTTCAGGAATGCGATCGCGCCCCGCGTGACCTACGGTCAATCGCTTTTCCATAAGAAAGGCAACAGGGAACAGCCAAGAGTTAGTATTTCGACAATGCAATAGTTTGTGATAACCCTCTTAACTTAAAAGTCCCACAAAACCTATAAACTCTATACATCCCACCAGATCAGAAATTGCGACAATGCAATAGTTTTTACCACCTTTTTATAGTATTAATATTATTTACCCTATAAACTCCATACATCCCATCGGATTAGAAATTGCGATAATGCAATAGTTTTTTTATAGCACCCTTTTATAATTTTTAACTTACTACACCCACTACTCCCATTTTTTCTTTTTAATTACGCTAATGCAATAGTTTTGCCATGCCCTTGCCTTTTCAGAACAAGTGTGTTAAATTAAGGATATCGTAAAAGCAATGGTTTACTCCCCATGATGATTTCCACTGCACAAGCCGCTGAATTACTAGGTGTTTCTGCCACTCGCGTTCGTTACCTTCTGGGTAAGGGCAGAGTTAAAGGGGCTTATAAGGTGGGTAGAACTTGGGTGATTCCGTTGTTTGATGGTATGCCGGTGGTCACTCCTGGCACTCGCGGACCAAAACGGAACTGGTCAAAGCGTACAAATTACACTAAGGCTGTGATCCACGTTAATCAGAAAGTTATTCGCCAAAATCTCAAGACCGGGGAGCGTAATCCTGTGATTACGGTGAAGCGAGGCTCTAAAAATGTTTACGGTCATACGGTAGAGGTCAATGGCCCTTGTCGGGTGATGTATCGTCCAGATGATCCCCTCAAGTGTGGAGCACGGGTCTGGATTGAGACGATTTCTGATTTTGAAGTAATATCGGCTTGATGGATAAGCTGTTCAGTATTTAGATTGGGATACCTAAATTGTTCAAAGGGAACAGGGAACAGGGAATAACCAATTTAAATGCACACCAGCTTACTAAATTTGCGTTTGCCTAGGGTGACCTACCACCAATCCCATTAAAATCGAATAACTACAAGCTGTCTTATCCTTGATGATTGACCATAGGTCACGCTACGCGAACGAGACTTTAGCGATCGCGTTTTTTAGATGATTGACCATAGGTCACGCTACGCGAACGAGAGTTTAGCGATCGCGTTTTTTAGATGACCGAGATTTTAGCGATCGCGTTTTTTAGCAATTGTATTTTTTTGGTTCCACAAGAAGTATGGACAACTTAGTCATTACATTACTAAACTGTTGTCCATTTAT
>NZ_JAAHHZ010000418.1:0-4133 GCF_010672005.1 Moorena sp. SIO4A5
TCCGCAAGCAACTAGTGTGGTCTACTGACTGGGCTTGGCCGCGACACCCTGGTTTGGTTCATACTGAACGTATTGTTTTTAAACATTACCCTTACCGTTCCCCCCTTCAAATTCAGATGCGGCTAGATATTAGACGAGATAATCGAGCAAAAGGCTTTCAGGGGTGGGATCATGCCAAAGAATTAGATTGGAAAGCAAAAATAGTAAATCGGGAAGAATGTCACTATGATGACGGATACAGTTCACTCAAAATAGATGAGGCAAAACTACCACAGCATTTGGAGAAACCTTGGATACGTCTAATAAAACGAATCCTACATGAAACGAAAATTTGGTCTTAATTACTAAGTACTTAGTAATTTTTTTATATTGTGGTAACTAAAGATTTACCAGCCAATGTTGTTGCAGTGGGAGTTCCTGCAAAAGTAATTAAACAGCGAAACAAACCTTGCCAGGAGTTCTCCTTAGCTGAATAAGCAACCTTTTCTAAACGTTAATAATTATGGGTCAAGATTTATCAAAATTGGTATCAGTTGGAATTGCCACAAAAAATCGCTGGCAAGACTTGGAAATAACCTTAGAAAAACTTGATAAAAATAGCTTTGAATCAATACCAATTATTATTTTTGATGATGCTTCTGATCTTCCCTGTCCGTTTGATATTGAGCAATTGAAACTCAACATCAAATTTAAGCGGTTTATTAACTCTCATGGATTAATTGTTCGCCGTAATCAATTAGCGCAGACAATCCAGACCAAATACTACCTAAGCCTTGATGATGATTCTTACCCTGTATCTGGTTCTTTACAAGCTGCTGTTGAATTTGCAGAATCTCGTCAAGATTTACTATGTGTAAGTTTTCCAATTTACAACCCAGTTCTAGGACATTATCAAAGTAGTTCAATTAAGCAAATACCGTATCAAGTCAAATCCTTTATTGGCTGCGGTCATTTACTCCATATAGAAAATTTTTTGAAGCTCGGGGGATATCGTGAAGAATTAATCCATCAAGGTGAGGAAATGGAAATAGCTGCTAGAGCTTTTCAAGAAGGACTGCATTGCTACCATTTTCCTAGCTTTGAAATTCATCATACTGCCTCGAATCAAGGGCGAAACTGGCATCGAATGGATTTCTACGGTGCAAGGAATAACGTTCTATGGAATGATTGGTTTGTACCTAATGAGTTGAAGTTAATTAAGCAAAGCCGTACTTTAATATCTAGAATTATTCATTCCATCAAAGTTGGTCGCATGGGACAAATACAAGGTGAATTAGCTGGACTAATGGAATTACAACGGTATAAATATTATAGAATAACAATGTCTGTAGAAATGTTTAATAACTGGCAAGTTTTACCCTTTAGCTAATGCAATATAACATAAACAAACACTTTACTAAAAATTTGATTTTAAGCAAGCGAATTGTATGAATTAATTTAGTGGTATAGGTAAACCAATTATTATCGCCAGCCACGCGCGCTCAGGAACACATCTAACCATTGATTTGTTTCGCAAACAGTTTAAGGAATGCCAGTCTTGGAAGAAACGAGGTGAACCCCTCGACCGACTATACTTTGCTCTAGAATCTTTCGCAAGTTGGGGAGGTAAGCCACTTAGAGAAGAGATAGCCTTACAAATTCTCAATAGACCAGAAAGACCTATTATTAAGACTCATGCGAGTCCTAGTTTTGCTTATTTAGGTAAAGATAAGCCTTTGTGGGTGGAGTGGTTAAAGCAACAAGGAGATATTTACTACATCATTAGAGATGGACGTGATGTTATCTGTTCCCTACACTTATTCATGCAGTCTTACAATCCTGCTACACGCTGTCCAATTAATGAATTCATGCGCCAAGAAGTTAGAGGTAATAGCCGTGTTAAACAGTGGGCAAAGCATGTGGAAATTTGGCTAAATCAATCCAATGCTAGAATTTTGAGATTTGAAGATATTGTTCACACTCCCGACCAGATATTATCTAAGATTAGCGCTGATTTAAACCTGACACCACTTTATGTGGAGCCTCTTTTACCACAGCGTCTCAAAGGTCTTTGGCATAGTCGATGGATGCGAGTTGCTAGCCGAAATTCAGAAAGCACAGCAATTCTTGGTTGTTATCGTAACCAAAAAGTAGAGAAATGGCGAGAAGTTTTTACAGAAAGCGATCGGGCATTTTTCCATCAAGAAGCAGGAGATTTATTAATTAAACTAGGCTACGAAGATTCTGAAGACTGGATCTCGTCATAATATAGCGGTTTTCAATTGGGTGAGGTACAGATTCCTGGGTTTTAGGAAACAGGGAACAGGGAACAGGGAACAGGGAACAGGGAACAGGGAACAGGGAAAAAATCCTGTGTACCTCAGGTGCGACCCGTGGCGAATTTAATTCTTAATGCGGAAAGCGCACCTAATAGTTATCAAAAACGCTGTAATTTGCAATTATAAATTTTTTTTATCTGAATAATTGTGTTTAAACAACCTCATCAGTGGATCTGCTGTCAAATTGGAGCAAGAGAACATTATGCAATCCCCAGATCCCTACATCAACAGGGTAACCTATCTCACCTCATCACAGACGCCTGGATTACTCCCCACTCCCCCCTCAACTATCTACCCAAAAACCTGCTCACCAGTTTACGCGATCGCTTCCACCCAGATCTTGCTCAAGCATCCACTCACGCCTTTACCAATTCCTTAATTCAACTAGAAATCCAGCAACGTCTGCAAAAAGTGCGTGGCTGGGAGCAAATCATTGCCCGTAATCACTGGTTTCAAGAAAAAGCTGTCAACTATCTGGCAAAAATTGCTCCAAAATTTAATAAACCTCCCATCCTCTTTACTTACAGCTACGCAGCCTTAGATCTATTACAATTTGCCAAAGCTCAAGGGTGGCGCACTGTCCTCGGACAAATAGATCCAGGAATTGTCGAAGAAAAAATTGTTGCCCAAGCCCACCGCCAATATCCCCATTATCAATCAACCTGGCAACCAGCACCCCCAGACTATTGGACTAACTGGCAAAAAGAATGTCATTTGGCAGACCGGATTTTAGTTAACTCCACCTGGTCTAGCCAAGCCCTACAACAAGTTGGGGTACCCTCAGAGAAAATTGCCGTAATTCCCTTAGCTTACCAAGCACCTACCCAATCTCAAGGGTTTGTGCGCACCTATCCAGAACACTTTTCCCCTCAGCGTCCCCTCAGAGTGCTATTCCTCGGACAAGTTATCCTACGTAAAGGTATCTTTCCCCTGCTGGAAGCAGCTAGATTATTACAAAACGAACCCATTGAATTTCAGATTGTAGGATCCGTAGGGATTACCCTCACCCCAGCCCAACAAAACTTGCCAAATGTGCGCTGGATTGGTTCCGTTCCTCGCAGTGCCACCAGCCAGTATTATCAACAAGCAGATGTATTTCTCTTCCCTACCCTTTCCGATGGCTTTGGTTTAACTCAACTAGAAGCTCAAGCTTGGAAATTACCCCTGATAGTGTCCCGATATTGTGGAGAAGTGGTGAAAGATCAAGAGAATGGTTTGATCTTACCAGAGGTTTCAGGAGAAGCGATTTCTCAAACCTTGCAATGGTGTCTTAATCACCCTCAACAATTGCAGTATTTTGCTCAAAACTCCACAAATCTCTCTCAATTTAGTTTGTCCCAACTCCAACAAAATCTGCAACATATATAGCAATTATCAAACTCATGAGGTACAATTTTATGGGTTTTAGGGAACAGGGAACAGGGAACAGGGAACAGGGAACAGGGAGCAGGGAGCAGGGAGCAGGGAGCAGTATGAAAGAGCTTGGAGGATTTTTTGGTGTTATGAGAAATCAGCAAGATTGTTCATAACCTATTTATATAGCGTTTATCATAGCTATGAGGTACACATTCTTTTTTCCCTCTTGCCTATTGCCTATTGCCTCTTGCCTATTGCCTATTGCCTATTGCCTATTGCCTATTGCCTTCCCCTCCTGGGAGGGGTTAGGGGTGGGTTCCTCTTGCCTCTTGCCTACTCCCTACTCCCTACTCCCTACTCCCTACTCCCTACTCCCTACTCCCTACTCCCTACTCCCTACTCCCTACTCCCTACTCCCTACTCCCTACTCCCTACTCCCTACTCCCTACTCCCTACTCC
>NZ_JAAHHZ010000419.1:0-4125 GCF_010672005.1 Moorena sp. SIO4A5
GGCAGTACCTAGAACCTTTGCTAGCAGCCCAAATCGATACCCTAGTTTATGGCTGTACTCATTATCCCCATCTAGAACCGATCCTGCGGGAAATATTACCCCCAGACGTTAAATTGGTAGACCCAGCAAAATACGTTGTTGCTGCTGCTGCTCAAGAACTGGATTTAATTGGAGGGAAGAATACTGGGGAGCCAAGACCAACTCGCTTTGGGGTCAGCGGTTGTCCTCAACAGTTTGCCCAACAGTCCCTACAATGGCTGGGTTACACTCCAACAGTTGAAAAAATACATCTACCACAGGTGTCAATCCCTACGATACCTTTAGGTGCGACCCGTGATGGCGAGCAATCCCTTGACCGTAGGTCACGCTAAGCGAACGCCATCACGGAAAGCGCACCTTTAGAATCCGTAGATTGACCAATAATAGACCGATTTTTTTACTAAAAATTGCTTGTGGAGGCAATTGTTAACCCATCCCACTTTCCTTAGGTGAAGTCGTTGCTCACAGGCGACTTCACCTAAATTAGTTATTATAATGATTAATTTTTCGCAATTGTTTCGGTCAAATTAACCCCTTTAAGTCACCATGGGCTATTTCAAACTTTAGTAAGTTAACGATAAAAGTCGATAGGGGGATAGGGAAATAAACTAAAATTTACCGAAGAATGCCCAAATAAGGTCATTAAAATCTGACGAATTAGCCGCCTTCAATCAACTTTTATCACTAACAATTTGTTAACGGCCTTCGAGGAAGGTTAGATAAATTTCCCCAAAATCCCGAGTATTCGTCCAAAATTCACCCCATCTCCCCATCTCCCCATCACCCCCTCACAGGGGTAGGTTTTTTACATTAGGGTCAAACCCACCCGCAACCGCCTACCGGTCGGGGGCTGATCAGAGGTAGAGGAAAAGGAAAACAACTTAGGTGCGCTTTCCGTATCTAATTATTAAATTCGCCACGGGTCGCACCTGAATAAGCGATGCAGCGCCTTCTTATCCCCCACACCCCACACCCCACACCCCACACCCCACACCCCACACCCCACACCCCACACCTCACGTCTTTGTTAAAAACCTACCCTTATGAGGGTAAGGGGGCTGGGGGGTTAGGTTTGGAGTAGACTTTTGTACATTGGGTGAAAAGTCAGGTCTGTAATTCCTGCGATATCCGTTGCTACTCTGTTGTGAAGGAACTACCCGCTCATTGAAACCTAGACTCATAAAAAAGCGGTTGATTTCGGATAATGAAAGACGATCGGTTTGATGTTCTCCCCAATAAAACAGTTCTTCCTCATAGTCTTCTCTTTCGGGAATAGTCGTTTTGAATGGTAAAGGTCGAAAGCCGATTTTTTCCATGGCTTTTTTGGATGGGATGTTATGTTTATAGGCTTTGGCGTAACAACAGCGCAAACCCAAATAACGGCTAGCCCAATCAAGCATAATCCTTACCGCTTGAGACCCATAACCATTTCCTTGAAAATCTGTACCTAACCAGTAGAAAAAAAAGCCAATCCGTTGAGATATTTCCAGACCTACAGAACCGATAAACCCCCAGTATTTATGGTTGACAGCAAACTGATATTTTGTTGATTTGGTCTGGTTTGTCTTTAGCCATTCCTGCCAGTCTTCTTCGTCGTCAAAGTCCGGTAGGTTACACAATTCCGCAATATTGGGGTCGGCGTATTGCCATAAAAAATCCTCTTCGTGGTAAGTTTGTAAAGGAGTAAGTAGTAGTTGGTCCGAGCGGAGTGCTTCAACTCCTTTGGGCAAGCTGTTAGCTAATTGCTGCTGTTGTCGGTACTCATCGAGTAATGGCTGGCGATCGCCACTCTGGATTGCCCGTTGCAAGGTTTGTTCTGCTGCTTCAAACATGCCTAGCTGTTGATAGGCTCTGCTGAGCAAGCGTAGGTTGTCTATGGCGTGAGGTGGTAGGTTATTGCTGGACATTGTTTTATCCAGACGATTTTGGTATTCCTCGCAGCAATAAATTATTAATGGCCAGTCCTTTAGGTGTTTGCAGGCTTTGATTAATTGTAGGATAGTCGTTGTTGGTAGATTTGCGATGACTGGTTTGTTGTCTGCTAGGTTGTGGTTTGGGAAGAATTTATCCCGTATAAAAGTAATGTAATCATGTCTTTCGTGGGGATTAATATCTTTTTGGTATAGGGTTTTGATTTTGTCCCGCCAGTTGATTTTGGTGGTGTGATTAGTCATAATGCTTTATAATTCAAGCGAGCAAGATGCTTGCACTACAAAACCTCCAAGTTTTTGGATTATATAATTTAGCTGCACATCAGCTTAATAAATGCTTTATTGCTGGTTTATTTGTACTTTTGTTACTTATAAGCAATATTTTCTCCCGCTACCCCTGCACTCCCTCCTCCCCCAATACGGTTCGGATAAGCCCGATTACTGGTTTTTTTCTCCCCCTGCTCCCCCTGCTCCCCCTGCTCCCCCTGCCTGTCTCAACAGATCAATTTCTTAACCGAACGGTTATAAGTTTAGTGTGTTACGCGGTTGCGAATGCACCAAACAAACTAAACATCGGCATTGTCAATTGGTTTATATGTGTTGCTTTCTTTATCAAACACTTCTATGTATTTTGTCGCGATGCCTGTAAGAAACACCACCTCGTCCCTTCCAGCAATTGCAATAATAGAAGACTCTTCTAATGTATCTGCGTCATGGACTAATATGGGTTGTCTTGGAGCTAATATCTTTTCTGCAGATGCATTACCCTTGCCGGACTCCACTAATTTGCGCTCAGGGAGGTTTAACGGGATTTTGATCCGATACTCATTTCCCCCTTTTTGGGATTCGGATTCTCCAGTGGCGACAAAATTGGTTTGGTCACTCTCAGCGCTAGTTTGTGCTTTCCATTCCTGTAGAAAATTTTTTTTCTGGTTATCATTCCACTTAATCCACACATTGCTGGCCCAAGATTTAGCATGTTCTATCGACATGCTTCCTCCCCATCCATGAAAACCGGAATCCTGCATTACTTGTTCAGCGTTTCGTTTGTCAGCGCGATAAACTGTCGTCGTATATTTGGCATCCTCGATGTCGGGTGATTTGTCAGCATTATCCTTTTTTACTTTTTCCTTCGCTTTTTTTGCCTTATTTCGGCCTGTCTTTCTGTATGCGGCTTCGATAATTTGCGGAACTGAGTTGAATGTTAAGTTTGGGTTTGTATACTTACCGTTATCCCATGCTTTCCTAACAGCTTTCTTTACATCTTCTGTGGTGTAAGAGTTGAGGAGTGTGTCTAACAAGTCTTTCGTAAAAAAGCCTACCGAACTTTTTACATCAAATTTTAACGGGTCGTCGGCAATTGTTGCTTGTTGTTGTGACTGTTGTTGACCAGTGGCTTGTGTTGTTGAAGGGGGTGCTTTTGTCTTCTCTTTATCCTCATCTTCTATGCTCTTAGGAGGAACTGATGTCAGAGTATTTTCCTGTTTGTCATTAGTTACATTACTGTCAGCCTGCTTCTTGAACTGTAGTCGTTGGTTTATTTCATCTTTTCGCTTTTGCTTCTTGGTTTTGCCTGGCAATAATTGCGAATTTTCATTAGTTGATTGTGCTGTTGTTTGATCAGTTCTTTTAGGAGGCCATTTATTCACGCGGTCTTTGACTGATAACTGTGAGAAATTATCAATAGATCCACTGTTTTGTGTTTTATTTTTTCTGTTACGTGACGACATTATTCCGATTTATCCTTATGATGTATGTTTGTCTGTTTTATCCCAGAGGTACTAACTAAGCACTGTCCCCACAAAAATAGGTACAAGCCATCCTTTGGCTTTGGTCAATGATCCAGACATGACGAATCTTTTGTGGTACCACTATGCTTTTTTTTTATATTAGAAAACTTTGTATTAGAAGACATTTTGGACTCCAATGGTTTTGTAGAAGATTATACATAACATTTGTGAGAAGGTTGATTTATGTTTTGTTCATAAATACGCTTAAGTTTTGATTTAAAAACTTACCTCTCACGTCTCGCTTTGTTTTTTGAGTATCCTGCTTTGATTTCGATGGCGAGAATAAATCGTTTCCTTAGCTTCACTCACTTGCTTGGTAGGGAGAGTGCGACGGGTCGCGCCACCAGCCTTGCTGCCCGCTGAGC